>CALLLO010000035.1 GCA_938082985.1 uncultured Candidatus Marinamargulisbacteria bacterium
TTTAGATATCTCTTTAGACGATACTGATACACGTGTTAAAGCATCCTTAACATTAACAAAAAACACACAAGAAAACGCTGACATCGTCCTTAATGGAGAAAACCAAACACTCTTATCTGTAAAAAAAGATGGCATAGAACTCAGCCAAGATGATTACACGCTCACAGACACGCACCTCATTATTCCAAACCTTGCAGAGCGTATCACCCTAGACATCGAAAGCCGTATCAACCCATCCAAAAACTTAGCCCTCGAAGGCATCTACAAATCTGACACTATTATCTGCAGCCAGAACGAACCCGAAGGCTTTAGACGTATTACCTATTTTATCGACCGTCCTGACATCCTCTCTTCCTTTACAACAAAATTAACAGGAAACAAAACCCAATACCCCCTTCTCCTCTCTAACGGAAACCCAATCGAACGCGGAGATGTAGATAGCAAAACACACTTTGTCACATGGGAAGATCCATTCCCAAAACCTTGCTACCTCTTCGCTGTAGTAGCTGGAGATTTAGGTAAAATATCAGACACCTTCACAACAAAAAGTGGCCGTAGCGTTCTCTTAGAGATTTATACCGACAAGGGTCAAGAAGAGCGTTGTTGGCATGCCATGTCCTCGTTGAAAAAGTCTATGACCTGGGACGAAGATCTCTTTGGTCTAGAATACGATCTCGATATCTTTATGATTGTCGCAGTGGATGCCTTTAACATGGGCGCCATGGAAAACAAGGGGCTTAACATCTTCAACGCAGCCTACATTTTAGCCGATCCCAAAACGGCTACAGACTCTGATTTTAAAAACATAGAAGCCGTAGTCGCTCACGAATACTTCCATAATTGGACGGGAAACAGAGTCACCTGCCGAGACTGGTTTCAACTCACCTTAAAAGAAGGCCTTACCGTTTTTAGAGATCAAGAATTTTCATCCGATATGAATGTACGCGCCATTGAAAGAATAGAAAACATAAAACGTCTCAGAAATTTTCAATTCCCTGAAGAAGCTGGTCCCATGACACACCCTATTCGTCCAGAATCTTATGAAGAAATCAATAATTTTTACACCGCGACAGTCTACGAAAAAGGTGCTGAAATCATTCGTATGATTCATACTATTACAGGAAAAGAAGCCTTTAGAAAAGGTATCGATATCTACTTTGAAAAGTTTGACGGCATGGCCGTAACCACAGAAGACTTTGTAGCCGCTATGGAAGAAGCCTCTGGTTATAGTTTTGATACGTTTAAACATTGGTACCACCAAGCGGGAACCCCAACTGTATCTATAGAAGAAAACTACGACCCTAAAAAAGAAACCTATGCCCTCTCTTTTAAACAAACCACACCTAAAACCCCAGAAACCTCACACAAAAAACCGTTCACTTTCCCTATCGTTGTAGGTTTACTAGACAAACAAGGTCAGGCTTTAGCCGAAAAAACAGATATCATGTCCGAAGAAATTCATACTATGACCTTTTCTAATATTAAATCCCCCCCCATCCCATCTCTATTTAGAGAACTCTCTGCCCCTGTAATCGTTGATTTCACCTTTTCGGATCAAGACCTAGCCGTACTCATGACCTATGACAAAAATCCCGTCAATCAATATGAAGCCGCACAAAGATTAGCTCTCAACCTATTAAACCCAACCATCCTCGCCCTCCAAAAAAACACCCCTATTGCAGTTCCTGCCCATTTTCTAGACACCCTCGGCCACTGTATAGAAAACGATAAAATTAACCTAGCTCTCAAAGCAGAAATGCTAACACTCCCTTCAGTTATAAGCTTAGTAGAACCTATGCAGGTTGTGGACTACGACTCTGCGATAGCTGCCAGAAAACACATCGTCCAAAGCATTGCCACAACACATGCTCCGCTTTTTCTTAAATGGGTAATGAAATTAAGTGAAAAAGATTTCTCAATCTCACCCGAATCTATGGCTCAAAGACGATTTAAAAACCTATGCCTCTCTTACTTGTCTGAAGCTGGGGATGAGTATTTAAAGCTTATCTACACCCACTATAAAGCCGCTACAAATATGACCGACCAAATAAGCGCCTTATCCATTCTCTGCCAACACCCTAGCTCAGAAACCAATCAGGCCCTCGAACATTTTCACACGACATGGAAAGACAATGCTCTTATCATGAATAAATGGATTGCTGTTCAAGCAAATAGCTCAGCCGCAACGACCCTAAACAATGTCTTACACTTAGAAAGCAATCCCAGCTTTGATAAAAAAAATCCAAACAAATGTCGAGCCTTATACGGTGTCTTCGCAGGCAACCATGCACATTTTCATGCAGAAGATGGATCCGGATATATCTTTCTAGCTGAAAAAATTATAGACATTGATACCTACAACCCCAGCATCGCTGCACGTCTATCCACCGCTTTTAAAAAATATAAAAAGTTAGACAAACCGCGCCAAGCCAAAATGAAAGGAGCTATATTATCAATCTTGAATAAAGCAGATTTATCAAAAAATACGAAAGAAATTTTAACTAAAACTTTAGCTTAAAAAAACTGTGCCACACGCACCATACTTACTCTTACTCTGTCTACTTTTTATCGGATTTCCCGTTAGTGCTGATACCTACAACAAAAAATCTATCTCAGGACCTAGCCATGTTTTCATTGCACCTTATTTAAGGCAAAATACTGATAATTATGAAACTAACTTAAATAAAACAATTAAAGAGGGAATTCAACTTCCTCGCTTCAACCAGAACACACTCCCCTCTTTTATAACAGCTAGCTTTAATGAAAGAATACAGTCACAAAATATAAGCAGTAAAGAAGCTGCTGTGCTCTTTACTGACACAGTGACCAAAGAAATAAGTAAAATTTTAAACGACCCCATGATCCAAAAGAAACGCCTTGCAGAACAAAAACGAGGAGAAGAAAGGTATACCTTCGCAGACACAAAAGGAAAGGCTCAAAATATTTTAAAAACAGAACTAGACACCTTATTTAATTCTGCCTTTATTTACTTTCCTTATATTAATACTTTTGATTCTCATAGTGAAAAAGGCTATATACTTAGTACTATTTCAGGAGGTATTTATTGGTACCAAATTAAAAACGATGGGCTTGGAAAACGAGAAATCCTCTTCATCAAACATATTCAAACAAACAGTAGAGAAACAGAAAAAATAAATTTTCAAAGTGACTTACGCCTAAAATTAGGCAAAGAAAAATATCTCACTCATTTAAAAAATGAAACTAAAAAAAAGGTCATGCAACGCTATGCAAGCCAACTCAAATTTGAAACTAAAAAAATAGAAAACTTTAGACTAACAGGACGTATTAAAGAGGCCAAAGGCAGCCATTACCACCTCAATATTGGTACATGGGAAGGCTTAGCCATTGACGACACTTTCTGGATATTAGATCTCGTTGAAGAAGAAGGTGAAGAAATCGTAAAGCAAGTGGGCTTTGCAAGAGTTACACAAGTTGCCAACAATAAAAAAAATCCAGAAAAATTTTCAACTGCCCAGCAACTCCTTGGCCCTCTTCAATCCAGAGGAGGATGGGTAAAAGAATACCCCCTCTCTAAGACCTTTACAGAATTCAATCTAGGCGTCAAAAATGGCTTATCCATATCAAATAGAGACATTGTTGAATTAGAAAACAGTGGGACCTCCGCTATACTGCTAGGTTTAAATATAGCTAAGAATATAGCCGCCATAACCGGTAAATCACAAACGTTTCTAGATCTAGATCTTCAAGCAGGCTTCTTACAAAGTTCCACAAATTCAGACTCCACAGGCACGCCACTTATAGCGTCTATGTATTTTTATTACACAAAAAAATATGCATACCGCAGCCAAAGTTTCTTTTGGAAAATAGGTCTAGGAACAGACTATTTCAATTTAACAGGTACAACACGACGATCCGGAAAAAAAGACTCTTATACGTATGCGCTATCGGGTCAAGGTATCAGTGTTGGACTCGGATACGAAAAATTATTCACCCCCCGTTTAAGTGTCCTTTTTTCTATCCTACAAACACTCTCACTTGGCGTATCAAGTGCAAAAGAAGAGCACGGGTCAACGGCTAGTGAGTCCACGTCCCCTTTTAATAACACTAACTTCTCAAACCTATCCGCTAGATTAGGGCTCAACTATAATATATAATAAGCACAGCTACGCTCAGTTAATACGGAGAAAATCATGAAAAAAAAATTACTCATTGCATTACTTTTAACACTATCCTTCACACACTCTCTCTCAGCAAGCCCTCCACTATCAAAACAAGCGACCATCCTAAACGCTAGTTCCTCAGCAGAAATTAGCCTTAGTGCTACAGGTATTTATACCTCCAAAAAAAGATTTTTCGCTAAAAAAGACGTAAGGAAATATGGTGTAGAAAAAGCAAGTGCAGATGCAAGAAAAGCGGCCGTTTACTTTTTATTATATTCAGGAACCGACCCTATCCTCTCTACAGAGCAAGAAAAACAAGCTTTTTCATCCATCCAAGAATCTTTTTATACGAATAACAACATCAACAATTTCATCACCTTCGAAGCCAGTTCAATAAGTAAAAAAGTAAGTCTAAAAGGAGG
>CALLLO010000036.1 GCA_938082985.1 uncultured Candidatus Marinamargulisbacteria bacterium
TTTCCAAACGTCATCAACATCTTTGACTTTAGTATTCCCAAAAACATGAGGATGGCGGTGGATCATTTTTTTACCAACATGATCAGCCACATCATAGACGTTAAAGAGTGTGTCATCTTCTGCGATGTTAGACAGCATGACGACGTGTAGGAGGGCATCGCCTAGCTCCTCCTTAACATCGGTTATACTGCCGTTTTCTATGGCGTCTACGAGTTCGTAGGCTTCTTCAAGTATATAAGGGGTGACGCTTTTAAGTGTTTGTTCTTTGTCCCAAGGACATCCGTTAGGTGCTCTTAGCTCTTTAACAATCTGTATGAGTTGCTCAATGCTGTTCATTACATACTGGATACTTGATCAAAAAAGACGTTTTTTTCTTGCTGTTCAACGCCTTTTTCGAAGGTCGATTTATCTTCTGTGTTAGCAATGAAAATATTTTTAGGTGTGAAAAGAAAAATATTTTCTCCTATTTTCATCATGTGGCCATTTATAGCGTAAGCCGTCCCACAGATGAAGTCTATAAGCCGTTTGCTTGTGTCTGCATCTAGATACTTTAAGTTGACTATTACGGGGACGCTATCTCTAAGTTGTGTTGCGATAGTGAGTGAATCTTCGTATATTCGTGGCTCGTGAACGTTGATTTCGTTTGATGGAAAGGCCTGCGAGTTATGTGTGTTTACTAAAGAGCCTTTAAAGGCTTTAGGGGGCTGAGTGCTGGAGATTTTTTCATCTGTCATGTTGCTCAATGTGGGTTGAATATCGTTATCTTCCTCTGTAAAACCAAAAAATTCTTTTAACTTATTATTTAAACTCATAATGCCTCCAAATCCCCTTTAAAAACTTTACTGCCTAATCTAACTAATGTTGACCCTTCTTCGATGGCTATGATGTAGTCGTTGCTCATCCCCATGCTTAACTCCGTACATGAGGCTAAACGTGTATTTACTTCAATTTGCAAGCGTTTAGCTTCTTTAAAGTATGCGCGACAGTCCTCTTCTTCTTCAGAATAAGGAACTATAGACATTATACCCTTAATAGAAACGTTTTGAAATGCTGAAAAACTTAAAATATTTTTTGTAAAATCTTCGATAGAAAATCCAAATTTAGCGGGGTCGTTTGCCATATTTATTTGGAGAAAGATGTTTTGTTTTTTTTTAGCTTTTTCGGCACTTTGATCTATTTTTTTCAGTAGCTTTACACTATCTACAGATTGTATTGTATGAAAAAGTGAGACAGCTTTATTGACCTTGTTACTTTGTAAGTGTCCTATGAAATGCCACTTTATAGTTTTAGAGCCAAAATGGTCTATTTTTTTTTCGGCGTCTTGAATCTTGTTTTCACCTAGGTGAGTGATTCCGGCATCTAAAACGGTCTGTATTTGGGTGTAGGAGGCATACTTACTTGCAACGAGGAGTGTGATTTGGGGGGGGATTTCACTTTGTATTTTTTTAATATTTTTTTGGATGCTCATATCAATAGTGTGTCCAATACCAGAGGTGTTTGGAATATTCTAAAAGTACACGTTCTGCGTCGCTGGAGTTTCGCCACCAGTTTGTGTGATCTATGCCGTCCTCAGCTCCAGATATTCCTATGTTTAGATCATAGGGCGCATATGCTTTTTTGAATACGGAAAAACTTCTTCTGGTGTGAAACTTTGAGCTTACAACAAGAAGTGATTTTACCTTGAGAGTGTTAAGTATAGGCAGACAGAGTCTTGGGTGGTCATAGGTGCTCGTGGAGTTTTCTTCTACGAAAATATTTTTGGAGGGGACACCTTGTTTTATGGCCCTGAGTTTCATATAGTGTGGAATAGAAGCTCCCAAGATAGTGTCTCCCGTCATGAGTAGGGTCTGTGAGACGCCTTTTTTATAGAGTTGAACAGCTTTATCTACGCGATCACCATGTCCGCCGGAGAGGACCACTATAATATCAGCTTTGTAAAGGGGAGCCGATACGCTTAGGAACTGCGAGGCTTTTTTTAACCCAAGGGGAGCTATTGCTATAAATACGAGATAAATTAGAAGCACTTTTATTGAAAAAATGACAATTTTCATGTGACACATCTTACATACAAATGTGTTTTTTACATATTGAAAAAAATAAAAATGCAAGTTTTTACCTTTTATAGCCGATGTTATCACTGGAAAAGGCAGGAATTTATGTTTACGACCCTAAGCAACACACTATTATTTGTTACTATACGCAAACACCTCACTGCAAGCGTGATCATCGCTTGTGTGTGTGTGCTTTCTTCCGTTCCTGTATTTGCGGACGATATAGATTTAGACCAGTCGAGTATTGGGTTTAATCGTGTATCTGATTTTGCTTCAGGGCTAACGGGTAGCTATAACTCTCTTTTTCTGCAACAGACAAAAAAAACGAATATCGCTAACAACAATAAAGGCAGTGATAATCTCGTGTCAGATCAATTGAAACTGATTTCCGTTGGTTTTTCTAACAGTCAAAGAGCTACGGGCTTAAGCATCGTGAACGAGGCTGATTTATATCAAGATGAGGATGAGGATAGTGAAGCGAGCGTTATTGGGCAGGCGCTTGTGTATCCAAATCCATTTAGGCAGAATAGTGATTTTGGCGCGGAGTTGGGGTATCGATTGTCTAAAGATATGACGCTTCAGGTCCATATGTATAATATGTTTGCGCAACAAGTTTTAAAAAGAACGTTTAACTCTGGTGCAGAAGGGGCACGTAAGGGGTATAACAAACTTCAAATTAACAAGGATACTTTTGATGGCGGCTTATTGTCGGCCGGGGTGTATTTTTATGTGTTAGTTCACGACGGAGATATTTTGACCAGAGGAAAGATGGTGGTTAAACCATGATGTACAGATACTTACTTTTATTATTGCTCATCATAGTGCCTCTTGAAGCAGCGGAGCTTGCGGAAGCTTTTTACTCTCCCGACTTAGGGAGCTCGGCTCGTATGATTCGTAGAGGCAATGTTGAAGGGTTTAGTTCTGTGGCGGACATAGTATTTGAAAACCCGGCGGGATTATATCGTATTAGAAAGTTTTCTACGTCTGCTTTTTCTACTCGTTTTATGGATGAGGTAGAGTATAAAAGCTTATCGGTTGCATTTCGATTACCTGTTGGTATGGTAGGGATTGGCATGTTGGGAACATCAGTGTCTGATATCCCTAAGACATTTAAGGATGAAGAGTCCGGCGAATTTGATGTGTCGGGATATTTTAATTATAAGAACTATGTGAGTAAGCTTTCGTATCAATATTCTACATCTCGATATTTTCATATTGGGGCATCTATCTCGTACTACATGACAGATTTTGACACGGTAAGTGGACGTGGGTACAATTCAGATGTTGGCTTCTTGATAGATTCAGATGCGTTAGATTTTTCCTTTGTTGTTAAGAATATTATGCGATCATCACAGATAAATTACACAGATAGTTCGGGTGAAACTGCCACAGATATTGATGGAAATGAAGTGGCTACCAGTGAACTAAGCAGTGAGGGAATGAAAGAAGAGCTTCCCTTACAGACCTATTATTCGCTAAAATATAGTTTAGTACACTTTCAAGTATATGGTCAGTTGAAAACGGTAGGACGAGATCGTAAATTTGTTAAGAGTGTTGGGTTAAATTTCAACCCTACTTATTTACCATTTTTTCACGCTTCGATTGGGGCTAAACAATCTGATGTTATGCAGTCTATCGAAAGTGAAGTAGGGAGTAATATTCAAGAAAGTATGTCTATGGGAGTCGGATTGGATTTATTGGGAGTGAATTTTGATTATGCTTTTGAAAAAAGTGAACATATCGAATTTGATAATAAACACTATTTTTCAATGGCCCTTTCTTTTTAAGTTAAGCTAGGAGTTTTATGAAATACTGGTTGTGGAGTTTAATAGCGACAAGTCTCCTTTTTGGGAGTGTTTTTGCTACGGGTACTCCTATTGAAGTCCCTTTTCAGGCACAGTTTTATTCACCTACAATGGGATTAGTGAATGGGACTTTCTCTATTTCTGTATCCATTATAAGCTCTCCTAGAAGTGACAATATCCTGATTTGGGGAGAATATCATGAGGATGTTGTCTTTAGTTCCGGGTACTTTACTATAGATATGGGGTCTGAAGATCCAGCTGCAAATCCTTTGTATCAACGTTATTTTGATATAGCTTCAGCTAACGTTAAAATTGAATTTCTGGATGAGGAAAATATCTTTCCATTGGCGTCTGTACCCTATGTACTGAGAGCCATGTCTGCAGACGGAGTTCTTCTTGCAGATGCCTCTGATTTGACTGCAGACTCCTCCTTTTCTCGTCTTTATATTGATGAGGGGGCTGGCTTGATTGTTGATGAGGATCTTCTGGTTGTGGATGCAGGGCTTAATGTTGTAGGGATTGGGAAAGATCCTCAAGCAGATAGCTATGCATTGGATGTTAGTGGCCAAGTTAATGCAAAATATGTGCTGGTGAATTCTGAAAGTATTGATACTGCTTTTTCTTGGCGTAAAAATTCTACACATACAGATAATATACATTTAAATACATCTGGAACAGTAAGTATTGGTCCTAACCGAACGCAAGATGAGTATACGCTTTTTGTGGAGGGCAGTATTCAGGCCGATGAATTTATAATAGATGGAGCGCCTTTATCTGCGAGTATGGAATGGACGCAAGATGGCGATGATATTTATATAAAAACTTTTTCTGATTATATTTCGATTGGACAAGCGGGCGCAGATGCTCAGTTAGATATTAGAAATGCCATAGTTATCTCGAGTCCTAATTCTGTCACACAGAGTGCTACTATTTGGTCGGATGGAAATGACTTTTATGTCTATGAATCTGATGCTCGTATTTCTTTGACTGGGTTAGTCGGTTATGGATCTGCTGATCGAGTGGGGTATTTTTCTAGTGATAATGAACTAGATGATTCTAGTGCTTTTATTTTTCAAGATAATTTTTTAGGGCTAGGGGTATCGGAGCCATCTGCTCGATTAAACATGTTGAGTGGGTCTGACATAAATGGGATGCGGATTGTATCTGGCGATCATACTGTTTTTTTAGCTAGTGATGACGGACGCTTGGCGTTGGGGCGAGGGATTGTTTCGGAAGAGGCTTTTATAAATATTTCTGGATTTAGCGAAGGAGAGGATAACGCGTTCTCTTTGTCTCAACAGATCTTTAGTGAATTAGTCTCTGAAGGTATTGTTTCTGAAAATGGGTATTTAACAGATTTGTTTCAGCCAGAAGCTAGTGGGTTTTCTGATTCTATAGACATTCCTTCATTTTCAGGTCTTGAGGACGAAGCTATATATAAAGAAGCCATGATAACTGTTTTAACTTTGTATAGAGATGTGCCCTTTATTCCTGACTATTTATTGCGATTAGGGGACGCTGTATCTGCGGATGATATTAAAGTGAGAGTGAATGGAGTCGTTCGCGCGGACGATGTCTTAGTAAATGGGTTTCCTATTCGTTTTGCGATGGCGGAAGGTGAGTTTTTTACATCTGATAGGACGGCTATAGATGATGCGGAGGCTAATATATTTTATTTAGACGGAAATGTTTCGATCGGACAACCCGATCCTGGTAGTTTGTTAGAAATAGCCGCTCCAAATAAGAATAGAGATGAGGATATTGCGACTAAAGATCCAGCTGTGTCGTTTAGCTTTGAGGACGAAGATGGGGAATGGCATAGTTATACTATGGGTATAGATGCTGATGATGACAGTGTTTTTCGTGTAGAAAATTCAGACGAATTGGGTACTGGAGACCCTTTATTTGCGGTTAAAAGAAATCGATTTGGAGTGGGGCTTAGTCAGCCGAATGCTAACTTACATGTGTCAGGGAATATAGGTGTTGTTATTTCGGGAGATTTTGGGTCGTCAGAGACGCTTGTGGTAACGGGAAATGGGGTTAAGTTTTTTTATAAGGGAGCCGAAGCGGCATTAAGGGGCGGGTATTCAGATGACTGGGGTGACGAAGCTGCAATTGGTTTGTACTCTACAGCGTTAGGAAAGAATCTTGTAGCTAGTGGGACGTACTCAGTAGCCGTAGCTGGAGAAGATACTGTAGTGGGGGGTGCCTACTCAGCTTCTTTTGGGGGAAAGGACCATAATGTTGAGGGCTTTTTTTCCGTGGGGTTGGGGAGTGGAACCGATATTAAGGCTGGAAATCATGGGAGTTTTGTATGGTCTGACCCTAGTGTCTCTGCCGTGGCTGAAACTAGTGGAGAGAATCAGTTTATTATTCAGACATCAGGCGGTGTTGGAATTGGTACAAACTCGACATCTGAGGCTGCTTTAAATCTTGGAGCAAAGCCCGTTTTAAAATCAGATTTCATGTCTATTTTATCAGATGATACAGATATTGATACATCGGTTGAAATTTGGGATGCTTTAGTGGCGGATAATTATTTAGACTCAGATGGGATGTTTGATGTTTTTATGCCTGAATTTAGAGCCTTAGACACGTATCATGTGTTACCTGTTACTTTTGAAATAGATGTAGATAGTTTGTATGACAAATTACGAGAAACGTATAGAGCTTCTGAGTTAGTACAAGAAGCCGATTTTGAAAGTTTGTTGTCGGAGAAACCAGATGAAAGTGACTTGGCATTTCTTATTTGGACAACAGCGAAAACAGCGATTTATTATGATGAGATATGGACAGCTTTGGCGGATGATGGGATCTTCGATGTTTATCAACTTTTCCTTGTAGACCCTTCCAGTAAAACATTTTCACATGAGTACGCGGACAGTGCGGTTTTGGCTGAATTGTTGACGAAGTATTATGAGAATGGATTTGAGGGTAGCGAGACTGTTCCTCCGAGAGCTCTCAAAGATGCGGTATTGTCTTCGTTAGTATCTCAAACAGCGTTCGACACATGGAGAGATGATGTGGCTAAAGTGGTTGCATATAAAAAGGTGTTTCAGGAACTCGTAGAGTCTAATTATATAGATTCAGAGGGTAATTTCGTTTCTTTTCGCCCTCTTTTTGACTTTGATACGGTAGTGTTTAATGGGGAGACAGTGTCGACTAGCGACATATATTCTGTGTTGATATCTAAGATGAATGAGCAGGTTTTTAGTAGTTATGGAGTAGATGATGGGGGGGCATTATTTATTGGTCGACAAGGAGAAATACGTGTAGGTTCCCCTGTTACGGGCTCGGCGAAGTTATATCTGGATACAGGCTTAAGTATTGGGACTAATAACAGTGTCGCGGATATTACAATTGAGAGTAGTGTGGATAATACAGACTTTTCAGATACGGAGTACGTGTTTGCGGTATTATCTTCTGAACAGTCGGCGCCTGCCTTAATTGTTAATCCTCTTGGACTGGTTGGGATGGGAGGATTCCATGATGAGACTAGTGGGACTCTTTTTGAGGAAGATGATGATGTTCGGGTGAATGTAGAGGGTAGCATTATTGCTGCTGCATTTGCATTTCCTACCGGAGAGACGCTAAAAGTGTCTGATCCCGTTATTGTATGGGAGTTTGAACTTTCCTCTCCTAATGTTTATTTTATTTCGGGAAATGTAGGTATCGGCGTGTTGTCGCCTAATAGTCTATTAGAACTGTCTAATATTGATAATAGAGATCCAGCTATTGTCTTTGATCTTGATGAGACGGATGCCTACAAATTAGGCATAAAAGAAGAGGAGTCTGTTTTTCGAATGGGGGATTCAGATGCATGGGATACGGTGTCTATGCTTTCAATTTCTATGAATAGAGTCGGGATAGGCATAGGCGAGCCAGTAGAAGCGCTTCATGTGTCAGGCAATGTTGTTTTTGATACACTTCATGTGTCTACACGTAACAGTACGGATTATCTACTTGAAGTAGATAGCCTGAAAGTAGACTCACTTTCTATAAATGGAGAGCTACTCTTTAAGTGGGTGGCATCCGTGGATTCGGATAGCATTTATACGCTGGCCAATGGTACTCAGGTGGTTATAGGTAAAACTGAGTCTGATCTAAGTTCAACGCAAGAAGGGCTTGACGTTACAGGTGGCATTAAGGCAACTTCAATACGAATAAGCGAGGAGTTTCATGCTAAATCCGGAATTATATTAGACTCATTAAATCTTGGTGTAGGGTCTTTTTCAGAATCTCTCATTGTTGAAGACGAGAAACTATACTTAGACGTAGCGGGTATTAAGCATGCTGTGTCTGATATTTTATCTTCGGGAGAAGGTACTAGTGGTTATGTGAGTTTGTGGGAATCTGCTGATTCTACAGTTTTACAGTATTCGCCTATTTTTTGGGAAGAAAATCAAGACAAAGTTTCTGTGTCTGATAGTTCGGGAAATACAATATATCAGGCTATTTCACCAGCCTTTTTATATAATGACACGGCAGAAACTTGGGGCGTTAATCCTTATTATGATACGAGTAATCCCGGGACAATTTTGATTTCAGGGAATCTTACTGTAGTGAGTGAGGGCTCCGTAGGAGCTCTTGATGTATCCAATTCGGTTTCTTTAGGTGTGGGCAATGGCACTTCTCAAATGAGTATTAGTTCAGAGTTAGATTATGATGGTTATTTTTATAATGACTCGCAAAGTTATTCTGCGTCAGTCATTAGTTTTAATATTGTATCTAGTGTGTCTACGAACGTAGTGGGTGTAACTGTTGCGTTAGGAAATGGCTATGATATAAATGGGGAACTTTCTAGCTTAACTTCTAAGACGAAAAGTGTTGGCTTATACGTAGATGTTACAGGCATTAATATTCAGGAAAATGGTCCAAATACACAGGGATTTAAATATCCGGCAATTTTTCATGGAGATGTTGGGATGGGTAGATACCCATCTAGAGATCCTGATTTAGATTCAGGTAAATTTGTCTTAGATGTGAAAGGTGGCCTAGCAGCTGATTCGTTTTATATATCAGAGTCCCTAACTATGACGACTATTAATGTTGGGTCTGGTGTAATGAGGGTGTCAAAAAATGGAGCGGTTTTATTTGGGGCAGGTGATTTTGTAAAGACCTTAACGGTAGGCGGGGCGATTAATACTAGTTATGGGCATTTTTCAGGATTGGAAGGGAGAGATCTTTCAGTGTTTAATGACTCTATCTATATAGATGGCAGTGAT
>CALLLO010000037.1 GCA_938082985.1 uncultured Candidatus Marinamargulisbacteria bacterium
GTTGAATCATGGGTACTCGCTTCTTTCACTAGGACAAAACTTGGCAAAAATGAGGCCAAATCAAGACGAAGATGCATCTTAGCCGCGGCTTTACGTCGTCGATGCTTTGCCCAGTCCATGCAATTCGATACTAACTGTATCGTCGATGAATCTAATACGTGAATGACTCTTTTGAATCGTTTGGGAAATCCCTTGTACTTTTTACCCATCCCAAACTCAGGCTCTCGTTCCTGTAAATGAGCTAACACCTGCCAAAATAACGCGTTGGCCATCTCTGAGTTTCGTATCTTATTGGCGTGTGATAAGCCATTTCGACTCGGTGGTACCGCGTGCCTCATACCGCTTAACTCGCTCGTGTGATGCTTTAGTGTATCTGCGATATCATTTAGCGATAGCGCATGTGATAATTGAGCAAATATCAGAGACACTACGTGGCTCCACGGACTAAAGGCTCTGCTTTTCTGTTTAACACCGTATTCTTTAGCCAATTTCGGTACCAAATTTCTCGGTATCAGTTCGCAAACTTGCTTCAATGTACTAAACTGTCTCTTGGCTGATTTCATTATGATCCTCCTGTTTTTATTCAACTTCAAGAGTATCGAAATCAGCCGCCTCAGGCTATCTTTTTAATTCTTATGGGATGGCTGTGAATCTACTTATAAAGAAGAACAGGAAAATAGGATGAATGAATATGGTGATACGGACTTTGATCCAGACGAATAGATAAATAGACTACATCTCCTAAATTAATTTCATCTTCATTTCATTTACAACAAGTACTCTCTTTAAGAACAATCAAATAAGTTTGAAAAGGAGTACACATGAGGCCACATACTTTAACCATCGTCTTACTAAGTTTAGTATTACTTAGTCTGCCTATCTCAGCTAAAAAATCAGATAAAGTAAAAGATGAAAATTCAAATAAAACCTTATCGTTTTTCCAAAAAGGTCGACTAAACGATCCTATTATGAGTATCGACTTTGGTGCCAACCGAGCAAAACTCGACCAACATATCTACCAAGTCCGAGAAGGCTCTATTGGTGGCTATGACGCTGTTGGAGGAAGTTGCGGATGCAATTAATCTGGCTTTTAATTGTTACTCTAGTCTGTTCCATAAGTGACAAAGTTATGGCCGCACAAAAATTATCTACAACAGTTATGTCGTATTCAGACTCAACGGATGTAAGCATCACTGAAGAGGTCATGCTGTATCAAGTCGATTTATCTGCGAAAACACAGTTGAGTATCGATCTCGGGATTGATTCTGTAACATCTACTAGTTTTGAAGTTGCCACCATTGCGACACCTTTAGCCGAGGATGAATACGTAGAAGAACGTATCCTGACTCAAGACGATGATGATGATGACGACGATGGTGAAGCCTCCCAAGAGATCCTTTACAGTAAGCAAAGTCAAACGAAAGTACGTACCTCGAGGTCGATTTCACTCACCCACGCTTGGACCCACGACATTAAAACAATGACATCTTTATCTGGTAGTTCAAAGTCTGATTACGTGTCTCAGACTATTGGTCAAACGTTGAGTCTTCCTCTAGGATCTAAGACAACCTTTGCTCTAGGTGGCTATTCCACAAGTAACCAAAACTCACCCGAAAATGTAACCACAAACGTCTATCTTTTGCCTCCCGAAGGAAAAGATCTAGATAGTACTCGACTATCGGGTCACGCATCTTTGGAGCGGCTGTTATCCTCGACAAAAAAATAAAACTACTCGCTGAATTTTTTAAATCTACGGGATATCAATCGACTGGATATCAGAGAATGACGATTACAGATAGTTCAGAAACAGGTGAAGCGCTGGAAGTTTTACCCTATGGTAGAAAGGGTGGGGCGATAACGGCGGTATATAGCCAAGGGCTAGACCCTGGAATAGCCTTTCATCTAAGAGGCCGATACTACAAAGACAGCTACGGTATAGACTCGTGGTCTACAGATGTATCTCTTCCTTTTTACTTTCGAGACAATTGGATTTTGACCCCTCGCTATCGTTACTACAACCAAACTATGGCAAGCTTTTGGATGGAAAAATCATCAACCGTCCCAACTGGGTATTTTACAAACAGTTATTCGTTGGGAGACAGAAAATCATACCAATTAGGCTTAGGTATTACTAGAAACTTTGACGCAAAATGGCTGTCGTCACTGATATTTGGAACGATTCACGCAGGTTATGATTATTACACCGCTGAGTCCGGGTTTTATTCAAAAAATCTTACTGTTGGTCTCGATATTAATTTTTAGGAGGATATATATGATAGAACTTATACAACACACACTTCAAGGTGGTAGCTTTTTACATATAGCAGGCGTTATGCTGGTTATTTATTTGGGAGGAGTAGCCACGTCGTTTACGCCATGTATCTTCCCTATGATACCGATTACTTTCGCTATTCTTGGCAAAGGGTCAGAAGAGGGTAATGATAAAAATCGACTTGTAAAAAGAGTCTTAGCCTATGGATTTGGAGTAGCGATGGCTTTTGTTACTTTGGGAGTAGTGGCGGTGTTAAGCCAGTCTATATTTGGAGCGATAACGCAGCATATTTTATTTAAGATATTCGCTGCAAACCTCTTTATATTTATTGGATTGAGTACACTAGGTGTAGTGAGTCTGCCTCAGATTAACTTTGGAAAGAAAAATTATCAAAGCTTGTGGGGCTTGTTTTTTGTAGGTATGACAACTGGATTATCTTTATCTCCGTGTACATTAACTATATTAGTCGTCATATTGGGCTTTGCGGCTCGGACAAGCTTACTTGTAGGCTCACTTATGATGTGGATGTATGCATGGGGGTTTATGACGCTTATTTTGCTTCTGACAGTGTTTGGACGAAAAGGATTGGATAAAATATTAAGCAATAAACGCTATACGCACATTATGGATAAAGTTTTGGCTATTCTTTGCTTTGGAGTTGCGGAGTGGTTGTTGTTAATGGCTGGATAAGGGATTTATGAAAGTCATGGCATAAACGAATATAAAAACATACTATCCGCCTGAGGTGCAGCCGCCTTGCCGAACAAACGTTTGGCACAACGCTGAACCAAGTCTGCTCTAATCCCTGACAAAAAAAACATAGGCTTCTTATACGAATAAGGAACAAAACGACCACGTTTCCACACACCCATAGGCGAGGTCTGAAAATGACCCTGGCCCTTTAATATTTTTAAATCACAGGCTTCATAAGCCACTTTATACTCTTCAGTCACTGAATACAGTAATTTTCCAGCAAAAGACAATCCAGACTCCAAAACAACAAGTTTTCCAGACCTCAAAAAGTCCTGAAGTTTCTCAAATCGTTTTAAAAGTTCTATTAACTCGTCTACCGTTACGTCGTTTAAAAAAGGGCCTGACTTAGCAACAAGCGTAACGGTATGCCTACTCATTAGTAGGATCTCTACGAACAAAAGATCTAATACGCATTCTCCAGAATTATCTAGCTCATATAATATTTTTTTGGGAGAAGAGAGAGAGCCCTCTAGAATGTTCATCTGAAAATAGGGGTTTAGCTGTTCTTGGGTTTTTAAAACCTCAGGGTCGTCTAAGAGACGATTTGCTTCATCTAAAAAGCCTAAAAAGAAAACATCATGGTCGTTATCAAAAACATCCATCCAGTTAGCCCGCAGTGCCAAGTAAGCGGCCACGGCGGTAGCTCTAGGATGTGCCACTACTTCATCTCTAATATTTTGATACAACTCAAAACATCTATTGTTCTGCTCCACCTTAAGCTCAGAATACAAATCATACTCCAAACCCAACATATCCGCAAAAAGTTGGAGGCATTCACCTGTAAACGAAAAAAGTTCTGTAAAAGTCATGACAGTAAAGGATTTCCAATAGTTATGAAGAAGAAAAGAAAACTCGGACATAAACAAGGCTTTGTAGTCATCTTCCGTCTCATAATGATGAATGTATTGGGTCTGAACATTCTTATGAATCTCATCCGTAAAACGCGTCCACACAAAACGAGACCAAATTCCCGTGATACTTTTAGACGTAAAGCTATTCATGAACTGCTCTAACTTAGATCGTCCGAAATCAGACAATAAAAAATAATCAGGAATAAAGTTCTTTTCTAAAGAGGAAAAACACCAAGACAAACTCTCTGGGTCTTTACGTCGGTAATTAAGTCTATCTATCGTTCGTTTGAGTGTTTTTTTGAGTGCCTCTCTAAGTTCTTTCTGCTCCAAAGTTAGCCTTTAAGTAAAACGTCAAAAGCAAGGATATAGCTCTGAAGGCCAAACCCACAAATCTGACCGAGACAGACACCTGCTGTCAATGAGATATGTCTAAACTCCTCTCTAGCATGAACGTTAGAGAGATGAACCTCTACCTTAGGGATATCTACACTAGCTAAAGCATCTCGAATAGCGATACTCGTATGCGTAAACGCCGCAGGATTAATAATAATCCCTGAAACGTTTTGCTTACCCGAATAATGAATCCGGTCGATGATCTCACCTTCATGATTGGATTGAAAAAAAGCAACCTCAACATTCCGCTTTTTAGCATGATCAGCAATTTCATCATTAATTGTTTCTAAAGATAAGTCTCCATAAATATCTGTTTCTCTGTCACCTAACTTATTTAAATTAGGTCCATGAATAACTAATATACTCATATTATTCTCCTATAACTACCGCAATAGCCTCTTTAACTAAGTCATCGGGGACATTGTCACGAATAACAACAGCACCCATTCTCGTAGGCAAGACAAATCTAAGTTTTCCTGATTTCACTTTTTTATCCAAACGCATAGCCTCAAACACAGCGTCTGAATCTACTCCTTTAAAATATAAATCGAAGCCTAGAGCGTCTAAAGTTTCTTTTAGGGACTCAAGAAGTGACTGGGCGCAAAGATTCATCTTTATTGCGATATAAGTAGCCGCAATCATACCTACAGCAACGCATTCGCCATGTAACCGACCACCATATCCACATTCCGCTTCAATGCCGTGACCTATTGTATGGCCAAAATTTAAGATCCCTCGAAGGTCAGATTCTCGTTCGTCTTCAGAGACAACCACAGCTTTATCAGCACAAGACTCTGAAATGAGGTGTTGCCAGATTGCGTCGTGTCCGTCGATCTTAAGTTCAGATATGGCGATTAGGTTTTCTTGAATGAAGTTGTATAAAGGAGCGTTTCTAATAACACCATACTTCACAACTTCAGCAAGTCCAGATCTCAATTCAGATTGGGGGAGGGTTTTTAATACAGAGAAATCGCAGTAAACGGTTTTGGGTTGGTAAAAGGCACCAATCAGATTTTTTCCTTTAGGATGGTTCACACCCGTTTTCCCGCCAATTGAAGCATCTACTTGGGCAAGTAGGGTCGTGGGTACTTGAACAAAATTTATACCCCTTAAATATATAGAAGCAACAAAGCCAGTGAGATCACCTATAACACCCCCACCTAAAGCAAGGAGGGTGTCTTGCCTTTCTAATTTAAGATCTAAAAGTTTATCGAGAAGAGCTGAGACTTGAGTCAGATTTTTAGACCCTTCGCCTTCAGGGATTTCAAAAAAAGAAACATTAAATCCAGATTTTTTCAATTTGGAAGCTAAGTTTTCTCCATATAGATATTTTAAGTTAGGGTGCGTAAACACAACAAGGGTCTTACCTAACGAGTTCGTCCATAAAAAAGTGGCCAAATTTGAAAACAAATCAGACCCGACTACAATGGAATAAGACCTGTTTCCATTGAGAGAAACAGGGATAGATCTTTTAGCTATGTGTGTCATGTGTATACTATAGTTGGAAGGGAGATATTCGGCAATATTTTAAAATATCCTACTCACCTTCTCAGCCACATCTATCTCGGACATTCCAAGTGTAACAATTTCATGGTGAGCGACCTCATCATAACATCCAGATCTTTGGCTCAATAAAGCTTTCAGCTTGGCAAACTTGTCCTGACCTTCCAACAAAGGCCTAGATGCATCCGCCTTAATCACTCTTATAATATCTTCAGGACTCGTGTTCAACCACACAACCACACCAAGCTTTCTTAACATATCACGGTTTTCTTTTCGTAAAACCATACCTCCTCCCGTAGCAATAATCGTTGGAGTGTCCAACTTTAGTTGTTTCAAAAAAAGTGTTTCTACGTCACGAAAATAAGCTTCACCATCCGTATCAAAAATCTCAGACACGGATCTGTCTTGAATACGCTCAATCATGCTGTCCGTATCTACAAGAGGTAGGCCCAAATTTTTATGTAATAGTTTCCCTATAGTGGATTTTCCCGCTCCTGAAAGACCAACTAAGACGAGGTGTCTCATTCAACTGTTACTGATTTAGCTAAGTTACGGGGTTGGTCTACGTCACACTTCAAATTAAGAGCAATATAGTAGGAAAAAAGCTGCAACGGTACAGCGACGAGTAGGGGAGTTAACTGTTCTGATACCTTTGGAATGTAGATGACATCTTCAGCGTATTCCGCAATAGTATCGTCACCTTCCGTCGCAATAATGATCGTCCTACCCTTTCTAGATCTCACTTCTTGAATATTACTTACCATCTTCTCATAAGTCTCTGTCTGAGGTGCGATACAAACAACCGGCAAATGCTCATCTATAAGCGCAATAGGCCCATGTTTCAACTCCCCAGCGGCATATCCTGTCGCGTGAATATATGAAATTTCTTTTAGCTTTAGTGCCCCCTCAAGCGCGGAAGGATAGTTTACACCTCTACCTATAAAGATAAACTCTCTGCATGACGAATATTTATCTGCAAAAGATTTAATCTTATCCGCCTGAGCTAAAAGGTTTTCAATATGTTCTGGAATACGAGAGAGTTCTTGCAGGCGCTCAGACACTCTCTCTTCTGTAAGATGTCCCTTTATCTGTGCCATATGAAGCGTAAATAGATTAAAGGTAAGCAACTGTGCAAGGAAGTTCTTAGTAGAAGCTACACCCACTTCTTGTCCTGCATGGCTGTATACAACACCGTCAGACTCTCTATCTATTGTACTATTTTTAACATTAATAA
>CALLLO010000038.1 GCA_938082985.1 uncultured Candidatus Marinamargulisbacteria bacterium
GTGTTAGACCCGACCGAAGCCAGTGCATCAAAGGGCGCCGAAAAAAGAGCAATGAGTGGGTCGAAATAGATAAAACTAAAGACGGATCCTACACAAATAAAAAGGGCAGAAATAACAACTCTCGTTCTTAATTCTCTAATATGATCAATAAGGGTAGCGTTCACTTAGTTTAAGTTAACGAAGTTCTGAGGAAAGTTTAAATTAAAATTTGAGCCATCACTCAACCACTCTGTCTTAGACGATCTTTTAAGTAAGGCGTTTCCATGCTTAGTTTTTAAAACTTTAAAACGTACGTTGTTTTCTTTCATAACATTTAAAGCTGAAAACAACGCCTGACTCTCCGGGCTCCCGTCTGACTCTGATACGTATGGAATAACATAAGACTCTGACTGAGCAGCCCCAGCGAAAACGGCACAGTCATGCAACACCAAGACATTTTCTTCATCAAGGTCAGCCAAAGCACCCGATTCAAAGTGCCCGCCATCAACAACATTCTGCAAGGTTTCTAAAGACTCTTCTAAGGTAGATAGTAAGCTACTTTCTTTAGATTCAAGTCTTGTTATTCGTTTATAACTTTGTTTAAACACCAAACCGCCCGCAATGAGCCCCCCTAGACAGCCTCCAATTAAAAGCCCTCTAAGTTGAGGATTCATCGGGATTGTCAAAAAAAGATCTATAATTAATAGAAAAGAGAAAATTATAAGAGCTAGGATTAAAGGAGCCGCCATGAAGTTTTTTGCTTGTTTTTTACTTGGAAGTTTAAATTCATTCATCAGTCTTAGTATGTCAAATAATAATAATGCTGCCAAGTTAAAGCTTGAAATTCCAGTCTGCTCGGGCATAACTAGCCATAATTTTGTCAGATATTAATGTCCTATCAATATCAGCCAAATCACCCTTAGTTATAAAATAATCTGATAATAGCGACTCTACCTTGCACAAAGAAAGTGGTATCTGAGTTAGAAAAGAGTCATGAGACCTGCCACCTCTATATCCAGGTTCTTTAGACGGGTGTGACAAATAACGAGAAATAAGAGACACGTCACTATTTACTAGTAGTGATCCATGAAATAAAAAAAAGCGTCTTAGCCGCCTTTGGGCCGTCCCCATAACCTTCTTGTCTTCTACACATAGATCAGAATAGCCTCTCACAGACACACCTTTGACATGAGGCTCTAAAGCCTCTTTAAACCAAGACATAATGAGCCTGTTTGAGTGAGAAATTGAGCGCATTTCAGGCCTAGAATCCAAATCTAAAATTAAGGTGCAATTTAAAACTCCCGGCATTTGCAATACAGTACCCCCTCCCGACTGTCTCCTAAAAATAGGAATGCCATCTTTTTGGCATTGAGCTAGATGCACTTCCGTCTTATAGGTATTACCACGTCCAATCACAACAAAGACCTCTTCTGCACGCCACAGCCTAAAGCACTCTGATAAGACGCCTTGCTCTGCAAGGTCGAGAAGTACATCATCGCAGGCTAATTCGCCCTCAGGTATTGAAAAATTTTGCTTAAGTCTATACATTTACATCCTATTAACTAAATTTTGAGTCCCGGTACGTAATAGTGTAAGGTCACTAGAACATATAATTCAATGAGATTAAGAATAATAAAGAATAATAAGAGGGATTAAGATGACACTATCCAAAGACACAGACACAAACCACGAACATCTAATGTTAGATGCTGAAACACAACGGTGTTTAGATTCCATAGATTATTTAATTAAATATAAAGATTCTGAACATGTGTCTCGAGTATTAAATAAAATAGTAGATAATTGTCGTCAAGCAGGGGTCTCTTCTCCTTTTTCTGTTAACACACCCTATATCAATACAATTCCGGTCGAAAAAGAAGTCGATTATCCAGGTAATTTATCTATAGAAAAAAAAATAGAAGACATTATTAGATGGAACGCAATGGCTATGGTCATTAAGGCTAACAGAAACAACGATGGGTTAGGGGGGCACATTTCATCTTTTGCATCTTCTGCGACATTACAAGAAGTAGGGTTTAATCATTTTTATAGAGGTAACAATGGTGCTCATGAAGCCGATCAAATCTTTTTCCAAGGTCATACTTCTCCAGGAAACTATTCCAGATCTTTCTTAGAAGGCCGACTTAGCGCAGAACATCTTCACAACTTCAGACAAGATTTGAAAGAAAAGAATCTCACATCCTATCCTCATCCTTACATCATGCCTGATTATTGGCAGTTCCCGACAGTGTCTATGGGTTTAGGTCCAATCTTGTCGATTTATCAAGCACGATTCAACAGATACATGCGTGCTCGAAAGTTCCTTATTGGACGAGACCCTAACGTGTATTGCTTCATCGGTGACGGAGAATGTGACGAACCTGAAACATTAGGAGCCTTAACTTTAGCCTCTAGAGAAAACTTAGATAATCTTACATTTATTGTAAACTGTAACCTCCAACGCCTAGATGGTCCTGTTCGTGGAAACGGAAAAATGATTCAAGAACTCGAAGCTATATTTATTGGTGCTGGTTGGAATGTTATTAAATTAGTCTGGGGCTCTAATTGGGACTCACTATTAGGTTCACCTCAACGCGAGATCCTTATTAAAAGAATGGAAGAAGCCGTAGACGGTGATTTTCAAAAATATGTTGTAGAACCTGGCAGTTACTTCAGAAAGCATTTCTTTGGTAAATACCCTGAACTTTTAGACATGGTTAATCATTTAACCGATAAGCAACTAAAAGAACTACTTAGAGGCGGGCACGATCCTAAAAAGATTTATCAAGCGTACAAAGCAGCGGCCGAACATATTGGGGCGCCTACTGTTATTTTAGCCAAGACAGTTAAAGGTTACGGTCTAGGTGAAGCAGGCGAGGGTAAAAATATCTCTCACCAACAAAAAAAAATGAACGAAAAAGAACTTCGTGAATTTAGAGATAAACTTAATATTCCTTTAGAAGATGAAGATGTTGTAGACACACCTTTTTACAGACCAGAAAAAGGGAGTGAAGAAGAAGCTTATTTACTCTCTAAACGAGAAAAATTAGGCGGATATTTACCTGAAAGAAAAGTAGATGTTACAGCACTAGAAACACCGACAAGAGAAGATTTTGCAGAGTTTTATAAAAGCTCTGGAGATAGTCAACTTTCCACAACTATGGGATTCGTACGTGTCTTAAGCAAACTTTTAAGAAACAAAAAGTTGGGACGTAACATAGTACCTATCATACCTGATGAAGCACGAACCTTTGGTATGGAAGCTATGTTTAGAGAAATTGGTATATTCTCTCAAAAAGGACAACTTTACCAACCAGTCGATAGTGAGTCGCTT
>CALLLO010000039.1 GCA_938082985.1 uncultured Candidatus Marinamargulisbacteria bacterium
ATCTTAATCAAAAGAGCTTCAGTCCCAACGACTGTCTGACAACCTAATCGTGTAAAAATAGTAGGAGGCTTGAGTTCGTCGATATCTAACATGTCGTATTCCTCTTCTTTAGGGACTGGATTTTGGGGGCTTCCCGCGTAAATCTCGATGGCACAACTCGAGCACGATAACTCCCCATAACAATCTGAACATAAAAACCACTCTCCTAATCCGTACATTCTCACATAAGCGAGTACAGATCCTGGCTCGCCTGGCTCAGGAGGAACTTCTCCGCTCTTAGCAAAAAGAATAAAAGAGGTGTCTTTAGCTTCGTTAACTATAAACAAAGGAACCTTAGAGGTGTCTTCACCTGAAAAGAAAGACGTGCACGCGATATCAGCCTTCTCATTATCAACTAAAAAGGTCTGAAGCTGCTGTGACTGAGTGGCTGTTAATTCAGGGTGGGTAAAAAAAGACCTAACGGTCGTATGTATACTCATAGGTGTCTTCTAGCTATCCTTCATCGCGTCGTTATAATGTTTAGATCTGGATTCTAAGATACATTTAAACTCTTCTTCAAAGAAGAATTCTTTTTTCCCAAAAGCGGGTACAAGCTCGTGAATCCAAGAGGCTTTCTCATCGTATTTAGCAAAAAAGACACGATCACACCAATGGGGGTTACGTCCTTGAAGGAATTTTAAAACAAACACGTCTTCGCCTGCTACATTTTCCTTACCTAAAATCGTAATCTTGCCCGGACCTGAAGACATAGAGGGTCCTCGTACAGTATGAGACAACCCTGACCCCATTTTTCTTGCTTCTTGGTATAACCACAAGGTTTTGGCTAACGGCACTTCAAAATAATGCTGGGGACCTGTGTCTCGGGCGACGAACATATAATAAGGAATCATTCCGTTAGCGATTTGGATTTGCCAGTTCTTGGCCCAAATCTCAGGTTTGTCGTTAATATGTTTCATAATTGGAGCTTGCGTACGGATGACACAGCCACCTTCTTCAATGAGACGACGAGCCGCTTCTTTAGTAATATCTGATATTTCGTTGTAGTGACTAAAATGAGCCATGATCGCGATGTGTTTTCCCGCTTGCTTGACACGTTTAAATAATGAGATAAGTTCATCTGCGTCTGGGTCAGTGAGAAATCGGTAAGGATGATAGGTTAAGGCCTTCGTTCCTATTCGGATGGTTCTTATGTGAGCGAACTCGGGAGTGAGTAAGGGTTCGATTGTACGTTTCCACACATCGACTTTCATAGTGGCTGGGTCACCCCCAGTCATGAGCACGTCTGTAATTTCTGTATGTGATTTAAGATATTTATGTAGACGATGTTCGTCTGGCTCTAAAAACTTATCTTTGCCTGTGAATTGGTTAAATCTGAAACAATACGTGCAATAGGCGTGACAGGTCTGTGCGTTTTTGTGGAACATGAGCACAATCTGTTTGTATTTGTGCTGGAGTCCGTCACAAGGAATAGTCGAATCCTCGTGGTCGTCTTCGAGTAACGGTCTGTTGGCGGATTGGTTGGCGGGTGCGGGATTTTTACCAGATCTAAGATCTGAGATATAGGCAGCAACGAGCTCTCTACTTGCATTATCTTTTTTGAGTTGTTTCATATGCTCAATTTCGTTGGGAAGGAGCATGTCTGGTTGTGGGAAGGTGAGTTGAAAGATGGGGTCGTTTTCGTAGTTGGACCAGTCAATTTGGTCGATGATGTGGGCGTTGATTTTGAAAGGGAAGACTTGAGCGACGATCTCTCGTTCTTCTAGAAGTGGGTCCATGATCCCTTGGCTTTGGAATACAGCAGCAAGATCCGTACGGAGATATTTTTTGAAGGGACGATGTGGGATGACGATTCCAGAAGGAGTTGTCCAATCTTGGGCAGGTTTAAAAAGTGTATCGAAAGGTACATCAAAATTAATATCCATGGTGCTTATTCTCCTGTATAGGTTTGTTAACAGTTATATAGTTACTCCTTTTTACACTATATTTATGAGAGCTAACAGTCAAAAAAAGGTATTGGGTGGATATTGGGAGTTAATCGATAATAATGACAACTTTTGACTATTAGATAGAGACTAAGTAGAATTGGGGGATGCGACTACAAACACACATAAAAGATACCCTCGTAAATGTTCGTTTTTCAGGAGCCAGAGCCAAGTATATACCAACCCCCACCCTACACAGACATAAACATTATGAAATCTTGATTATTGAGAAAGGTGGAGGTGAACATAATGTGGACGGGAAGATACATCCTGTTTTAGATAATCAAATTTTTTTCTTAAGACCAGGTCAAACACACCAATTTAAACCGGCTCCAAAGGCTTTATTTTATTTTATTGCCTTTGACAGTACAGCTATAACTTTGAATAGTACGATTGAACTCAATACCTTTGAGTTTTTTCAGTCTTTTCAATCCCAAAGCTACATAAAGCTTGAACAGATCGCCCCTATTCTAAGTTTATTAGAGTCTCTACATGAAGAAGCACAGCACACTACAGATAAAGGTGAAAACCAAAATGATTTGGTGTGTAGTTATCTTATGATTTTACTCATTAAAATTCAGAGAGCTTTTATTCAACATAAAAAGGCGCTTGGCCATGTAGATATAAAATCGGACATAGTGACTGGATTTAATCGTTTATTAGACGATCCTGAGACGTGTTTTAGATTTGTTCACGACTATGCTGAGCGACTTCATGTATCCGCTAATTATTTAAATGAATGTGTAAAAAAGGAAACGGGCGAACCTGTGAGTTATTGGATTAACAACGCCTTACTTGCAGAAGCTAAGCGGTTAATGGGAGAGCCTAAGTTGAACTTGACTGATATTTCTTTGATATTGGGGTTTTTGGATTCCACTCATTTTTCTCGATTTTTTAAGCGGCATTTAGGGGTATCTCCTAGGGCGTTTCGAAAAAAAATTTAAATATTGTGCAATATTTCTTCATGCCTATACGATAACTATATAGAATAGAAACGGGTAGAGGAGCTTCGCATGACACATTTTTTATCACTTATAAATACTAATATACTTGTTTATTGTTTAGAAACGCTCGCTATTTTGTCATTCGCTGTTTCTGGAATGTTGGTGGCTGAAAAAAAAGATTTTGACCCGGTGGGTTGGTATATTATCTCGTGTATTACAGCTTTTGGTGGTGGAACTCTCCGAGATTTAGTCTTAGACGTGCACCCTGTCTTCTGGGTTGAGCATGCTGAATATCTGATTATTATATTTTTTATAACACTCCTGTTCTACTTTATATCCAAACTACGCATACCAAAATCGTGCCTCCTGATTTCTGACTCTTTAGGTTTGGCACTCTTTTCTGTAACGACAGCCGATACAATATATCGATCGGGCTACCCTATTATTATTGCCTTAATTTTAGCTGTTATGGCAGCAACTTTTGGAGGTTTGTTACGTGATGTATTTTGTAACGAAGTCCCTATGATTTTTAAAAAAGTTAATTTTTATGCAAGTATTGTTTTTCTTGGAGTGGCGATTTATGTAGGAATGCTCGTCTTTGGAATTGAAGGTCTTGCACCTATGACTGGAGCGATTGTGTTTATTTTTGTATTTAGATTGTTGGCTGTTCGATTTAAATGGAAATTTAGGTAGGCAAAAAAAGTCTTAAATTTGAAATTAGGAGACGTAAATTACGCCGCCTAACGCCTTACTTAAATTAATCTTCTAATAAAGAAATAATTTTATCTAATTTAGCATTAATTTCAGTCAAGCTAGGTGTGCTTTGACTTGATTGTGAGCGTGAGTCTGACCGATTTCTATCTGAATATCTGGCTGAAGAAGATCTATCTGGTCTATCCGATCTTTCTGAATACGAATCATTTTTTCTAAAACAGTCATTACAATATACTGGCTTTCCAGCACTAGGTACGAAAGGAACTTTACACGCGTTTCCGCATGTAAAACATGTGACGCTCGTTAAATTTTTAGCTCCGTGACGCGATACGCCACCAGATTGTCCGCCTGAATTGTAAGATGGTCGTCTATTATTGTCTCTGTCGTTAAATCCCATAATGAACCTCGTATTTAAATGTAGTGCGTATAATCATAAGGTTTTTATCTTTCAACAGCAATAGCAATCCCCATACCACCACCAATACACAAGGCCGCAACACCGCGTTTCTTGTCTTGCTTAATCATCTCATGAACCAAAGTAACCAACACTCTCGCGCCACTTGCACCGATAGGATGTCCAAGTGCAATCGCTCCACCATTAACGTTTACTTTTTTTCTCGATATGCCAAGTTCTTTTATAAGAGCCAAAGCTTGAACCGCAAAGGCTTCGTTTAGCTCAAACAACTCTACGGAGTCGACGTCCCAACCTGCTTTTAGACACGCTTTCTTCACAGCAGACACCGGCCCCAGCCCCATTATAGAAGGATCTATACCGACTGTGGCATAGGACATTATTCTAGCAAGAGGTGTGAGCGATTGGCGTTTACATTCTGCCTCGCTAGCCACAACAATGACAGCCGCCCCATCGTTTATCGATGAGGCGTTCGCCGCAGTTACCGTACCGTTTTTTTCGAAAGCTGGTCGTATAGACTCTAAAACTTTTAAATTAATATCTTCTCGTGGGCCTTCGTCTTTTGTGACGATGAGTGGGTCATTGTGTCGATGTGGAATAGATACAGATGCCAATTCTTCTTTAAAGCGGGCATTGTATTGAGCTTTGATAGCCTTTTTGTGTGATTCTACAGCAAAACTATCCTGGTCTTGGCGACTTATACCGTATTTACGTTGAATATTTTCTGCTGTGATCCCCATATGAGTGTTGTTAAAACAATCCCACAAGCCGTCATGAACCATACTATCTACCACTTCTTGGTTTCCCATTCTGTACCCTTGCCGAGCTTTAGGCAGTAGGTATGGGGCGTTACTCATAGACTCGGCTCCACCTGCTATAATAAGGCGAGCATCGCCTGCTTTTATCGCTTGAGTAGCCTGAATCACGGCTTTTAACCCGGAGCCACACACTTTGTTTATAGTTAAACCAGGTACAGCGTCGCCTAGGCAGTATTTGGCTATTTGTCGGGCCATGTTTTGGCCTTGGCCAGCTTGGAGAACGTTACCAAAGATGAGCTCGTCTACTTGAGCTGAGTGTATGTGTCTGACTTCTAAAATTGATTTTACGAGATGACACCCTAATTCTACCGCGGATAGGCTTCTCAGTTGGCCGTTAAATCGACCTATTGGGGTTCTTTTTGCTTCTACTATATATACGTCTGTCATGGCTTACTCCTTGGTGCTCAAACTAAAAAAATATTCCTGATTCCCCTTCGCCCCTTTAAGCGGAGATTGGCAACTATCATTCAAAACAAAACCATTGGCTTCAAGCCCTGCTTGTACGGAGCCCAAAATCTCTTTAATCAAATCAGTATCCGTAATCACCCCACCCTCTGTAATCTGAGACTTAGCCGCTTCAAACTGAGGTTTTACCAAAATCGTATAGATACAGTCTTCCGGTAACAACGCTTTAATGTGAGGCAGGATATTTAAAATACTTATAAAGGAAACGTCCATAACCACATGAGATATTTTATCTAAAAGATCGCTATCTTTCTTTTTCTTTTTCAAGACTTTTTGAATGTCTTCAGCACTTACCGTTCTCGCGTTACATCTCTCTATAATAATGACACGTGCATCTTGTTGGATCTTGTTGGCCACTTGGCCATATCCCACATCGATACCGAGAACGGTTTCTGCACCATGTTGGAGGCAAAAATCAGTAAAACCACCCGTCGATATCCCAAGATCTAAAACCTTAGCGTCTGTAAAATCCAAGCTAAAAGCTGTGTACGCACCTTCTAGCTTTTGACCACCACGACTAACATAACGAGAGTCTTCCTTGAGAAGACGAATAACAGCCTTATCTGAAATTAAGGTACCCGCCTTCATAAGCTTCACTTCATCGACGAGAACCCAGCCTTGCATGATATACGCGGAGGCTTTTTCTTTGTTAGGGAGAATATTTTTAGATACGAGCGTGTCGTCTAGGCGTTGCATCTTAGTTTGCGGGAGTTCCTTTTAATCTTAGGTCGGAGCCTTTGTTTTCTAAAACCATAGAGTGAGCAGACAAAATCGTATTATCCCCTACTTTTATACCAGGACCAACACTGGCTCTCGTCCCCATAAAACTCGAATGTCCCATCTGGGCAAAGCCGTTCAAAGTAGAATACGGACACATATATGAATAAGCACCTAGTCGAGAATCGTGACTACAAGAAGCGAAAGAATTTATAAGAGAAAAATCGCCTATTTGAGTATGGGTACTTATAACAGAATGAGGCCCTATAATAACGCCCTGACCCATTATCGCATTATCAGCGATAATCGCTGTGGAATGTCTCACTGTTACAAACTTAGCTCCTTTAGAGACTAAGGTTTCTACTACTTTTTTTCTTAATGAGATATCGCCAATCGGAACTAAAAAGCGGTCATCTGGCTGAATCTCATAACTCTGTTCGTCCCCTAAAATAGGAAGGTCGATATCAAAACCGTCTAGGTCCTTAGGATTAGGGGATAAAAACCCTTTAATTTCACAGGCTTCATTACAGTGGCTATCTTCTAACCAAAACAGTAATTCACGAGCAAAGCCGCCGGCACTTACAATAATTAAATTCTTCATATCATCCACATCCCTTATTTTGAGTATATGTAGTATAGCAAATATTTATGCTAATACAGTTTAGCAAAACCAAGCTATACAATCTCCTGATTCAAAAACTGCCCAAACTTCACCACTCACCATTTTAAACCTATATACATAGGGGTTTTCTCTCAGCAAGGAGAGTTGAGGATTCGCATTTTTTTTAGCCCCTATTTTTTTAATGTCTTTCTTCTTAATTTCTTCTCGCAAGTTTCTAACACTCCAAAAATTTTTAACAGACCTACTTTCAGACCCCTTCTTTTACTCCTTTTACTTCTTTTACTTCTTTTACTTCTTTTATCTACAGTTAACCTTCCATACTCAGCTCGATCCACAAATTGCAGTAACTGTTCTTTGATAAGTTTTCCCACTGTCCAATAACTACGTTTTTTTTCTTCCTCAACCGCGTGCAGTGCACGTTTCCGGCCGTCGTCTAGAGTCTCTTTTAGTTGTTGAACGAGAGCATCAGTTTAGGGGGAATTGTAAGCAATATCGATCTGTTAAGTATAGCAACCGTCCATTAAGGTTAATTTTGTTCTAGGTCTGTCAAACGAACACGTAATCGTACGTAGGTTCAAGTCACTATCATCACTCAGCTGTGTCGGAGAAAATACGGCAACATCTCCAATCATCACCCCAGAGGCTAAACTTCCAAGGTCCACACTTATCATATCCATACAAACAAGACCAACAACAGGATAATTCACGCCCTTAATCATCACCTTTGCATAAACATACTTATCTGGAAATCCATCTGCGTATCCCATTTCTAAGACTGCTATATGAGCGTCCTTGTCTAAGCAATAATCATGTTCATAGCCAACTTTATCGCCTTTTTTAAGAGCTTTTATGGATATAACACGCGTGTGAACGGTCATTACATGTCTATACGCAGCAAAGCCAATGCGCACCATATTAAAATGCATATTAGGAAAATTTTCTGTCCCTATCGAATTAGTCATATGGGTATACCTAAAACTATGATTATTTTTATTACATGCTTTTAATATGGAATAAAATTGCTCAAACTGACTCTGAGAGTCTGAGTCTGATTTTGAGCAGGATAAATGGGTAAACACACCTTCTACTTGGATAAACTGACAGGTCTTAAGCTCGTCCAATACAGCAGGCACTTCTTCCGCCAAAAGACCTAAGCGATGCATCCCCGTATCTACTTTTATATGAACCTTAATAGGCTGTTTCACTAAACGAGCTTTTTTTATGAGTACGGACACTTGGCTAGGGGAAAAAATGGTGACAGCGACGGAGTCTAAAAAGATATCTGGGCTGTGTTCCGAAAGAAGGAGGATAGGAGTCGAAATGTCTGCGCGCCTAAGAATCTTAGCTTCATCCAAACTCGCAACGGCGAGATACGTCGCGCCTGCCGCCACACTTGCTTTGGCTATAGCCACGGCTCCATGACCATAGGCGTTGGCCTTAATAACCGTCATTATACCCACAGACGACCCGCAAGACTTTTTAATCGCAATTAAGTTAGACTTAAACTGAGCTAAATTGACCTGCAGTTCGGTTCTAGGCATAGACTATACGAGTTGTAGTACCGCGCCAGCTGAAGCGATATCTTGAATCGCTAAACCAGTGGAGTCAAACAAGGTAATATCAGTGTCAGACTCACGCCCCACTACAGTTCCGATAACACTCTCACCGATGCTCCCTACGATATCGGCCTTTGAAATTTCTCCCTTATGTAAAGGAACATTAATCTCACCGGAATGACTCGCTTGTGGCCAGTCATCAATATAAATTTTTGCTTTTTTTATAACAGAAACATCACATTCTTGCTTCCCTTTAGCGTCAGCACCGATTGCATTAATGTGAGCACCTGGAGACACCCAGTCGCCCATGAGAAGAGGTTTTCTCGACGGTGTTGTAAGAGTAATGACGTCAGCGTTCTTCACACACGCTTCGATAGATTCAGAAACCGTCACTATACCTGAATAAAAACGAGCAATATTCTTAACAAAAAGATTCACAGTATCTGGATTAAGATCTACGATTCTTACTTCTGTTATATCTCTGACTTGGCAAATAGCTTCACATTGGTAATAGGCTTGGGCTCCACAACCGATAAACGCTGCGATAGACGCGTCTTTTTTAGCAAGATACTTCGTAGCTACCCCACCAGCAGCGCCCGTACGTACAGCCGTGATATAGGTCCCGTCCAGCACAGCTAGAACTTCGCCTGTATCTGGCTTGTTGACCACGATAGTAGCCATAACAGAGTCGATATTTTTTTTAGGGTTATCTCCATGCGAGTTCACCCATTTAACACCTGCGATATTCATGCATGGAACGTAAGCGGGCATCGCTCTAAAATCACCATTAAATTGAGGGAGGTCTAAATATTGTTTAGGGGGCATAAGTGCTTTACCTGTAGAAAAATCTACAAAACATTTTTCAACAACAGGGATAGCATCAATCATTTTATAGACAGACTCTATATCTTCTCTACTTAAAACTTTCATATATAACTCCTCATGGCTAAATTTAATGAAAAATCATCATAACATGAGGATTAAAAAATAAACTAGACCTTGAATTATGCATGATTCCCGTCATTACTCCGTGAATAATAATAAAAGCTCAGACATACTCAATACTTAAAATCAAATCATCCGAGAAATCGATACAATACCAGAATAGGCATACCTCTTTTCAACTAAGGGACTCTCTCGAAGTGAGTCGCATAAAATATCAATATTAACACTCAAAAAAAAGGTCCATTTATCTGTAAGAAAAGAAGATACTGTCAAACCGGGACTATAAATATAGGCGTCTTGGGGGATATAATCCTTATTCATAGAAAATCCGTCTTGAGCATAGGCGCTGTTTAACTTTTTCACCTTTAGGGATGGGGAAACATTAAACTCTTTCACACTATATTGTTGGCTAATCCCGAGCTTGTCTACTACATCTCGGCCATTTCCTTCTCTTCCCACTGACAGCCTCGCATTAAACACTCTCCATTCAGCCGTTAGTCCCGCAAATACTCTAGATTCCTTTTCTGCAAGTTCCGTAAAAAGGTAACTATCTTCTTTTTTATACGCAGACATTATGAATGCTGAACTCCCTGTGAGAGAAAACCTATCTGTTTTCAAAATACCCGCCTGTACACGTGGGCCAAACACCTGCACCCTATCCCCAATATATGTAAGGCTAGGCACCGCCAATACACGTACGCCCTCTACACCTTTATAGTAACTACTAGACATAAGTCCCACCCCACCAAAAGACACAATAGCGGTCTTCTTAGACGAAGAAAAAATCAAGTTTACCTGAGTCTCTTTACCTTCACTAATGCGAATAGACGCCTGTTTAAAAGACGGAGGCCCCTTGGGGCGATAATCATTAGATAAAGCGACAGGTTCTTTTGGTATTCCTATAAAGTTTTTATCGAGTTTTCCATTATTATTCACATCATAAAAGGCCATAACAGCGATAGTGCCTGTTGGAACAGTCTCTAAGGTGTAACTACGCGTAGGTGATATATCAAATACCTGCTTTACAACAGAGCCTTCCATCTTTTTAAAGCTAGCCTCTGAATTATAAACGGATACAAAAACACGCCCAAATGTCGGACCTCCAAGGTCGATATTAAGCTTAATCGACGCTGAGTGAAGAGGGATGGTAAAAAGTATAAAAAATAGAAAAATACGTATCATCCAGCTATGCCCCCTATACTAGTGTCATACTTATCTTTTTTAGGTGGGACCTCAAAACCAATAGGTGCTACATTCAAATGTTGATTTACTATCTCCTCCCAATGCAGCCCCTTATCAAATGGACCGCAATCGCAGTGAAACGCATCTTTGTATGTACTGTAACTATGGCTAGGCACGGGCGTTGTAGGGGATGATGGACTAATCAAAAATAGTCTCTAAAAACCACCTAGACAAAAGCTCGTCATACACCCCATTTTCCTTAAGTTTCAAAAGCGCCGTATTTACAGATTCTCGATACTCGCTCCCCTGCGGAAACAAAATCCCATAATCTTGTTTCTCGAACAACGCCCCCACAGTTTCTACCTTCCCAGCTCCTTTAGTCTTGGCGTAATACTGAAGTAAAGGTGAGTCATACACAAGAACATCCACAGCCCCTCGCTCAAAACCTTCAAACATATCTTGTGTCGTCGAATACGTCACGGGACTCGTATGTATCTCTTTCAAAAATCGAGCCGCAGTAGACTGACCCACAACCCCAATCCGTTTCCCCCGCAAATCTTCATGTCCATTAATGGCGCCTTTAAGTTGTTGTATGGTGAAAGAGCTTGTAATAGTCGCTGTAAAAAAAGCGACAAAAAAGATACTCGTAAACATCCAAACCACTGAGGTAAGTCGGCCAAAGGTCGTTTTGGGGGCCTTGTTACCATATCCAGCTATGGTCACAGTAATCGCCGTCCACCATATCGCCTCTTTAATACCAAGCACATACGTGCGAGGAAATTTATCAGAATTTTTATATCGCTCAAAAAACCAAATACAATGAGCGAAAAATAAAAGTAAACTAATAGCGATTAAGAAGGCGTCTACAATGGGTTTAGAAAAAATAAGATTAAAGAAAGATTTAAAAAAGCGAGAGACATGTTTATCAGAACTTTTCACTAAAATATCTAATCCTGAGTAAAAGAACGGGTATGAAAAATCTAAATATGATTCTCTTTCAGCTGTAATCGAGACGCTAGACATCCCCATCTCGTAATCACCCGTTCGTACAGCACTCAGGATCTCTGCAACATTTTTAACAGGGTGAAAGACAATGCTTTGTCCTATTTCTTGAGCCACATGCCCCATAAGATCCACACTAAAGCCACTATATTTACCGTCGTTTATCATAACGAAGGGTTCGGAGTGATAGGTAAGAACATCGATGTGTTCTTTTGCATTAAGAGGGAGTGTTAAAACTGTAAGCGTTAAAATTAATAGACTAAATATATTTTTGAACATAGGTGTAGTTTAGCTTATTTTTATAAAAATAAAAGTCATTAAACTAAAAGAAGGTCATATAATTTCTTTAACTCAACGCGTTTCAATCGCCAATATATCGCCCTCTAAATTTAAAACAAAGGCGAACCCATGCTCTTCCAAGATAGATTGAGCGCGTGCACTTCGTGTCCCAGATCTACAATGCACAACATAATAAGCCTCCGTATCTAATTCATCTAAGCGAGATTCGAGGGTACTTAATGGGATCAAAATAGCACCTTTAATAGACGACTGTTTATGTTCCTCTGGGCTACGAACATCGATAACAACAAACGCTTCCTCTAGTGCTTTAAGTTCCATAAACTCTGAAGCCGATATACTTTTTTTATTAAAAAAAGATAAAGCGGTCACAGGCGACTCACTCTCAATAGTGAGAGACCGACTCTCTTTATAATTCGTATTCAACGTGATTAATTTTGTTAATCCAATAAAAATAGCTGTAATGACTATAAGATAAATAATATTTTTTTTCATATGTGTCCTTTGTGACTAAAAAGCAATGATACGGTAGTAATACCTAGCCGTATACTAACAAAAACTATGGAGGTTTATAATACAAGCATAGTTGAAGCCCTTATCCTTTCCTTTTTACTTTCTAGTTGGTGAGCTATGAGACAATTTATGGCCATGATAGTCGACTTTATTCCAGAGGCCACCACTCGGGGCTGTACTAGGTTTTGCATTAGGCATGACAGCTAAAGTATTTATTGGCGCTTAATCAGCGCAAGATAGTCCTCACTATCAAAGGCATCTAAAGGCAAACCTTTTTTCAAATACAAGGGGTGATGAGGATGTCCCGCCTTGCTTTTATTTCCTATGCTAAACCAGTTCACATCATATTTTTTGGCCACAGTAATAATATCTGCCAAACACCGTTTCAAATACGGTCTTTTCGTGATGATAGTCCCCCAAGCCGCCCATAAGTCTACGGAGGTGCTCGCCAATAATTTTTCAATTTCTACTAGGTTTTGTTGATGATACTCTTCATTAATTCGGCTATCTAAGTTATCTGGGTTCGTCGCGCGTTGCGGATACACATTAATCATAGTCCAAGAGTCATAGCCAAACATAGCCGCTCGATTCCTCACCTGTCTCAAGGTATTGTCCAAATCGTTCGGCCGAGCAGTACTAGGGTTTATCCCAATACAGGTGAGACATCGCTCACCTGTTTCTCCCAACACAAAGCGGGCATCATCGTCATGCGTATTAATATATATCCAATCTCGCATTTTAAACCTACTCTTTAGACTTTATAAACCTTAAACCAAAGCTGAGTTGTAAAGCATTATTACAAAAAAACGGATAAACGCCATATTCGATTGGAAAGCTAAGAGAATATTTTTCATTTATTTTATACTCTGGCGCTACTGAAACAGCCGTAAACAGATAAATAGGATCGATAGCATCACCATTATAAACATCTACATTAGCACTTATA
>CALLLO010000040.1 GCA_938082985.1 uncultured Candidatus Marinamargulisbacteria bacterium
TGTTATTGGGAAGCGATTGCAATCTGTGAAAAAGAAGGTGTCTGTCGTAGTTAATAAGATTGATAATCCCGATTTAAATGCGTCTGAAATTTCTCCTTTTTATAGACTAGGATTGGGAGAGCCTTTTGGGGTGTCGTCTCATCATGGTCGAGGTATTCCAGAATTGTTAGCGTATGTTACGTCTGATTTTAAGCAAGTGTATGGCGAAGAAGAAACAGAGACGCCTGTTGAATATAGAGTCTCTTTTGTTGGGCGACCCAATGTTGGGAAATCGTCTTTGGTAAACGCCTTGATTAACGATAAACGGATGATTGTTTCAGAAATTGCTGGTACGACCCGAGACGCAGTAGATGTTTATTTTAATTATCATAAGAAGAAATATATTTTTACAGATACGGCTGGGCTAAGACGTCGGACTAAAGTGGATGACGGTGTTGAGTTTTATTCAACAACACGGACGACACGGGCGATTCGTGAATCTGATATTGTGATTATGTTGTTGGATGCTGAAGAAGGCATGAGTAAGCAAGATAAAAAAATTATCGACCAGATTTTGTTGCATAACAAACCGATGATGGTTTTTGTTAATAAGTGGGACCTGACTGAGCGTACGAGTGAGGCCCAAAAGACCTTGGAAGATGAATTTATTCATCAACTTCCCCCTTTAGTTAACTTCCCTCTTATTTTTGGCTCGGCTAAAGATAGATTAAATATAGGAAGCTTATTTGATAAGATTCCAACAATTCTGGAGACGGCTGAGAAGCGAATTCAGACGGCTGATTTAAATAGATTTGTTGTGCAAGTTGTTAAACGTAGTCCGCCTCCTTCTAAGTATGGGAAGACAGTTAAAGTGTATTATGGCTCTCAAGTTGGGGTGAGTCCTCCTGAATTTATTTTCTTTGTAAATAATGCCGGGTTTGTGGGTGAGGATTATATTCGTTTTGTTGAAAATAGAATTCGTCAGCATTTTGGTGGGTATGAAGGCACGCCTTTAGTTGTTAAGTTTAAAGCTAGAGAGAGACGTGAGTTTATGAACCCTCAGAAACATCCTAAGTTTAAAGGGAAACATTTGGCTGCTCATCAAGCGCCTTGGAAAACGAATAAGGATGACCAAGGGGAGTAAGAAATCTCACCCCACCCCCTCGCCTAAAGTAGAGGGCCGCTTTTATCAAGACTACACGTAGACCGATTCTTTCAAAGAAGAAAAGAATAAAGCCTTCCGCTATAACCTTGGGTGAGGAGCTGGGGGTGAGGATTAATTCTCTGGAGATTCTAGGCTGATTCGGCCTAGTTTTCCTTTTCTGAAGTCTTGGAAGAGGATGTCGTAAACGCGTTCGTAGTCGATGTGGCCACCTTGGATTTTGTACCCTCGTTTACTCCCGATGTCTTCTATGACTGCGACGAGGTCGTCTTTGTCGTCTAGGTTTATTTTGTAACGGTCCATGAGTGTTTTAGGGTAGTTGTGGACGAGAAAGCCGATGAGCCAGAAGGCGATGTCTTCACTGTCTAGGATATGGTCTTTAATGGACCCGCAGATGGCGAGGCGTTTACCGATGTCCTGATCTTCAAATTTAGGCCAGAGGATCCCGGGGGTGTCGAGTAGGGCCATGTTGGAATCTAGAGAGATCCATTGTTGGCGTTTTGTGACGGCGGGACGGTCCTGGACGTCGGTTATTTTTCGTTTGGCGAGTTTGTTAATGAGTGCGGACTTTCCTACGTTTGGGATGCCTACGATCATGAGACGAGTTTCTGAAAACTCAATATTGTTTGATTCTGCTTTTTTAGGCACGAGGCGTTTGCAGATATCGTGGATTTGAGAGACGCCTTTGTTATCTAGGACGTTGGTAGAGATGCAGGTAATGCCTGTTTTTTTGAAATACTGTTGCCAGGCTAATGTTGTAGTTGGGTCGGCGAGGTCGATTTTGTTGAGTAAGAGTATACGCGCTTTGTCTTTGGCTAGCTCGTCGATGATAGGGTTACGGCTGGAGAGAGGTGCTCTGGCATCTAGAATCTCGATGATGACGTCTATTTTTGGTAGCTTTTCTTCTATTTGGCGACGGGCTTTGGCCATGTGACCGGGAAACCATTGGATGAGTTTTTGGTTGGTGGCGGGTTTGTTTGCTTCTTCTATTTTGTCACAGAGGAGGCGACGGGCGAAGAATCTGTTGGATTCGCGGGATCGTTCTTTTTGACATTTAACGACAGTACCTGTGGGTTCATGTTTGAGTTGAACGCAGCTGGCCGTCTTGTTTTGTTTTTGCCCACCTTTTCCACTCCCTAAGATGAATTTTTCTGTAAGATCAGAGTCTTTGATATTGAGTTTAGCCAGTCTGGCTTTTAGTTCGTTTTGTTTTTTTTCGGAAGGTAGACTCATGCGGGTAGTTTATCATGTTTCTAGTGGTGTGATGGCTAGTTTTTTTTTAAATGTATTGATATCCTTGTTTTTTCAGTAATGATAGTTAAAAAAAGAGGAGCTTTTTATGAATGGGATGTGTAGTTCCTCTGTTTATTCTGTTTGTCGACCTCAGGTTTTATTGAACATGGATAGACCTTCTTCTAAGAAAAAAGGGGTAGAGGTAAATGACACTGCTTTTAAAGAAGTTACTAGTGATGTGTCTTTATTAGACTTGGATATTTCACTTCTATTCCCTGAGCCTCCCCCAAATAGGAGTCATGTAGATAGCGTATGTGATGTGGTTTCTTTTTTTCTTGAAAAGATAGACGCCAAAATTGAGAGTGATAAGGAGGGTGTTATTGACTATGTCTCGAGTCAGTTGACTTATTTAGGTTCTCAAAAGTCGGAACTTTTTTTAGGCTTAGCGGAGTCTTTTTGTACAGCATATAAACAAGATGAGACCTGTTTTAAAGAAACTAGGCCTTTTTTTAAGGATGTAGAGTCTCTTTTTACACATAAAGGTGTTAGCTTATCTAAAAAAATGGAAGGTCTTCGATTTCTCAATTTTTTTACAAAAAAAATGAGTATGCGCAATAAAAGGGTACTGGAGAGTCATCTTAAACGGGATCTGTCTAATTTAGATATTTCACCAGATATTTTTAAGGAGTATAGGCGAGTTTTATTAGATTCGGGCATTCCTAGGTCTAAGATATCTAAGTTAGAAGGATGTGCTTTTCGACTGGGGACGGTGTATTTTCATAGCGGTCATTCTTAAATAGGTGTTTAAAGTACTATATATACTTGTTAGAATGGGGAGATATTTTTGATTAAGGAGATTTTTTATGGCTACTATTACATTAAAAGGAAATTCTATTACGACATCTGGGGAGCTTCCTGCTATAGGGACTCAAGCGGTTGAGTTTAACTTGGTTTGCGCTGACTTGTCTGAAAAAAGTTCGGCTGATTACGCAGGAAAAAGAAAGATTTTAAATATTTTCCCTAGTGTGGATACAGGTACTTGTGCGGCGTCTATAAGACGGTTTAACGAAGAAGTGGCTAAGTTAGATAACACGGTTGTGTTATGTGTGTCTAAGGATCTTCCTTTTGCTCAAAAGCGTTTTTGTGGTGCGGAAGGGATTGAAAATGTAGAAAGTTTATCTGCGTTTAGATCGTCGTTTGCGACTGACTATGGTGTTGAGATTTTGGAGTCTGGTTTGAAAGGATTATGTTCACGAGCAATTGTTGTGTTGGATGAAGCTAACAAGGTTGTGTATACAGAGCAGATAGCTGAAACGACTCAAGAGCCTAACTATGAAGCGGCTTTGAACGCTTTAACTGTTAGCGTTTAGTTTTTTTTCTTTGGGGTGTAGTCTTGATTTTAAATCGGGCTATACTTCTTTTTTACAGAAAGATAGGGACGTGACGTTTCTCTATTTTAAAGTTAACTGAGGTTTTAGCTTGAATGTTTCGGGTGATAATGCGGGTAACCTAGCATCTCTTTAAACAGTACACTATTACGTATTTTAACCTGTATGTTTAGTTAATTATAAAAATAGGTACTATGTTTGAAGGTGAAAAGGCTTCTCCAGCTATGTCAAATCCTATGCGTAAAAATGATACAGAATTTAATAGCTTTCCTACTCGTACGTTGTTTAACATTTTGTACTCAGGCATGCGACAGAACCATTTTTTTGCGGAGTTATACATAGAGATGGGGGACGGGCAGAAAAGTGTTAAACACTTTGAAAAAATATTAGAGATAGCGCCAGCGCATGCAGGCGCCATACGTTTATGCGGGATTGCTTATCTTCACCAGGGCCGGTTTGATGAGGCCTTACCTTTATTAGAAAAAACGGTAGGCTTTGACCCTACTGATACCTATTATCAATTTAACTATGCGGCGTGTTTAACTGAGTTGGGTCAGCAGGACAAAGCGATTGAAATATATGCTTCTTTAGAAGAGAAAGACCCTGATAATCCCATTGTTATGTGCGCAAAAGGGATGTCTCAAACATTAAAGAAAGAGTATTCAGTTGCGATGAGTACCTTTAATGCCGTTATTAAATTATACCCAAAAAACTATATGCCGTATCACTATATTGGTCTTTTATTTATGAAAATGGAAACCTTTCATAAAGCTGAAAAGGCCTTTTCAAAGGCTATCTTGTTAGACGCAACGATAGCGGAGTTACATAGTAATTTAGGTATCTGTTTCATAGGGCAGGAACTAAAAAAAGAGGCGATTGCAGCTTTATCAAAAGCGGTAGAACTTTCGTCTTTGGAGCGATATAAACTTATATTGGCGAAAGCTAAGGAGTTATGGGGCTTCGGAAAAGAAAAGGGCCCCTTTTTGCCTTTTTCTTTTTA
>CALLLO010000041.1 GCA_938082985.1 uncultured Candidatus Marinamargulisbacteria bacterium
ATTTTAGCATTGAAACAGATGGTATGAAAATTGAAGTCAAAAAAGAATTTTCGGTTGCACCATCGACGCAAGTTTTTGTGCCCCAGACAGAAGTCCCTGTAACAGCTGTAACTGTAACCCCTGCTGTAGCTCCTTCTGAGGAAGATGGCTTAGTGGAGATCAAATCAGAAATGGTAGGTACTTTTTATGCCTCTCCAAGCCCAGACTCGGATCCATTCATTAAAGTTGGAGATTCTATATCTACAGGTAAGGTAGTATGCATTATCGAAGCTATGAAATTATTTAATGAAATTATATCTGAAGTATCAGGTACAGTTGAAAAAGTATGTGTATCAGCGGGTGACGCTATCGAGTTTGGACAAACTCTTTTTCTCGTTCGTCCATAATGTCTGTAGAGAAGCGTTGGCAGGTATATCCTGGTAATACTTCTGTTTGTCAGGGTCTTTCAGATAGACTTAACATCCATCCTACTATTGCGCAGGTTCTTTTAAATAGAGATCTGCGATCTTTAGCAGATGTAAAACAATTTATGTCTGATTACTCGGATTTTCAGATTACTCCTTTTCCTGAGGATCTTTTAAGACCAGTGTTAGATATTGTAAGTAATGCGATTAAACATAAAAAACGCATCCTTTTATATGGGGATTATGACGTAGATGGAATAACATCTGTGAGCATGATGATGCACTTTCTTAAGCGATGTGGGGCGGATGTTCAGTTTTTTATACCGAGTCGTTTTATAGAAGGGTATGGGCTTCATATTAGTGTTGTCGATAAAATTTTGTCGGAGCGCATTGATGTTCTTATTACTTTAGATTGTGGCGTGTCTAATGTTATTGAAATTGGGGCTATTAAAGAAAAGACACAAGCCGCGGTAATTGTCATGGACCATCATACAATTCCCGATAAAGAACCTGCTTATGATGGCATGCTAAACCCGAAATCTTTGGACTCTAAACATGATTTATATGATTTATGTACGGCTGGGGTTGTCTATGAGTTTATGCGGATGTATACAAGTCAATTTTCTATAGATATAGATGTTGAAGGCTATTTGGATATTGTAGCCTTGGGTACGATTGCAGATATTGCACAGCTTAAAGGGGCCAATCGACTCTATACTCAAAAAGGTTTGGAGTTGTTGTCTAAGCGGAAGCATTTGGGGATAAGAGCGATGTTACAGGTGGCTGGTTTTGATCGTTCTCAGGTCAGTCCTCGTGATGTGGGGTTTGTGATTGGCCCTCGTCTTAACGCGGCGGGACGTATTGCGCATGCTAGTTTAGGTGTGTCGTTATTGTTAAGTGAATCAGAAGACGAAGCTACTGAGATTGCACATCGGTTAGAAAAATTAAATATAGAACGGCGAGCGTTAGATGGGGATATTTTGAAAGAATGTATGACTCTTGTTCAGGAGACTATTACTAAAGAGGATAGAGCGGTTGTTTTTGCAGGTAGAGGGTGGCACGCAGGGGTTATTGGTATTGCGGCCTCTAAACTAGTTGAAAAGACGGGTAGGCCTGCGGTTATGATCGCGGATGATGGGTCTATTGGGCGAGGATCCGCACGTTCGATTGGGGATGTGAGTATCTATTATTTACTTAAATCTTGCGAAGAACATTTTATTAATTTTGGCGGGCATAAGCAGGCGGCTGGTTTTAGTATACTGCCTGAGAAAATACCCGCCTTTCAAAAGGCTTTACGTGAGAAGGCTAAATCGATGCTTAGCCAGGAACAATTGAGGCCAATTTTAACGATAGATGCGTATATGAAGTCATCAGATATATCTTTAGACTTTATTAATGGATTAAATAAGTTAGAACCTTTTGGTCAGGGAAATGCTCAACCTCTTTTTTATACAGATGATTTGGTTCCTGTAGAATTTAGAACAGTTGGGGACGGGTCTCATGTTAAGGCTAGTTTTAGATCTAAAACAGGTCCTTTAGTGATAGATGGCATTGGATTTAATTTAAGTGATAAAATGGGCTTGTTAAATAAGTCAGAGGTAAGTTTAGCGTTTCATTTAGGACTCAATGAATGGCAAGGGCGAGTACAAGTACAGTTGCAATTAGTGGATATTAAATAACATGAAGGTAGCTTTATTTTCTAATAATAAGAAAAAATTAAAAGAATTATCAGAGATTTTTAAAGGTATGGATGTAGATGTTGTCTCTTATTTAGATCTTATAGGTGGACCCATAGAGGTGTGTGAAGATGGGGATACTTTTGAGGCGAATGCTATAAAAAAGGTAGAGGCATTACCAGATCGTCAGGATGTTATTTATGTGGCGGATGATTCAGGCTTAATGGTCGACGCTTTAGACGGCGCTCCGGGGATTTATTCTGCGCGCTACGCGGGTGAAGGTGCGAGTGCTGACGTGCTGTGTCAAAAGATTTTAGATGATATGGGCGAATCCATAGAAAGGACAGCTCGTTTTGTATGTGTTATTGCTCTTCGTTTTCCGGATGGAAGAATTGAAACAGTAGAAGGTATTTGTGAGGGGCAAATCGCTCAATCTGTTTTTGGTGACGAGGGCTTCGGCTATGATCCTATTTTCATTCCAGACGGATATGCTAAAACCTTTGGGGAGCTTTCTTCAAATATCAAACAAGCTTTAAGTCACAGAGGGCAGGCACTGCGCCAATCGATGAAGTTTTTTGGGGCGTAATTTTCTTGATTTAAATGAAGATATCTTGTACATTATTATAACTTAGTCGGGGCGTGGCGCAGTCTGGTTAGCGCACCAGTTTTGGGAACTGGGGGCCGGAAGTTCGAATCTTCTCGCCCCGACCATTTTATTTATTGAGTAAATTGCAGTAATTTACTTTTTAAATCCTTCACAAATGTTTCTAAGCCATTTTGAATGCGTTGAGGCAAAGACAATCCATCAGGGATGTAGGTATTTCTGAGTTCGGGAAAAAAAGCGTAGATGTCTTGCAGGAAGATGACTTTGCCTTGTTTTTTTCGTGAGCTACAGAGGTGGCTAAGTAACTTGTATTTTGATTTTTCAGAGAGTTTTATCTCTACCATTTTTTGTTTAACTTCAGGTAAAATACTTTGGGTAAAGTGTCGGAAAAAGGCTTTTTCTACTGTTCGTAAAAGGGTTTGTTTAAGGACGGGTTTATTGATGTAATCCGAGGCCCCTCCTCGGATAGCTTGTACGGCTTTATCTATTCTTGCAAAGGCTGATAGAACGATGATTTCTGAATGGATATGTTTTTTTTCATAATAGGCACGAGCTCTGTTCCAGGCATATCAGGTAGAGCCATGGTTGTGATGATGACATCTATGTTTGATTCAGAGTCGCAAAAGGCTAAGGCTTTTTGTGCGTCTCGGGCAGTAATTACTATGTATCGTTTCTTTAGAAAAGCACACGGCATATTCCTGTAAATGCCTTCATCTTCTACTATTAAAATTATTGCAGGTTTAAATTTTTGAATGCCTTTAGATAGGGTGTCTTTAATCCTTTTTTTTAGTTTTTTTCGATTACTTTACTCTTCCTCGGACTCAGGGCCTGGAAAAATATCTAGGATGTCGTCAGCTGAAAATGATTTATGATAGATACCGGTATGCCCTGTAAGTGCTTGGTCTAAGTGTTCAAGTAGTGATTTATCTGTTTTTTTATTCATGAGTGAAACATGATTAGAACTGTTAATAGCTTGAATTACGATTTAATGTAAATGTTTTCGGTTTTTGGGCGTAATAATGTAGTCATAGGCGCCTTCTTTCATGGCCCCAACTGCGAGCGGTATATCTTTTCTGCACGAGCTTACAATGAGTTCAGCTAAGGTGCTTATTTTTCGAAAACGGCGTAATAGAAATATTCCTGATAGGTCAGGTAGGACTAACTCCATAATGACAAGGCGAATGCGTAAATGGTTTTCTTCAAAGGCGTGTAGGGCGTCTTTTCCAGTATGTACAAGACAGACGTTGCAGTCAGGTTTGAGCAGGTCCACTAAGGAACTTTTTTTACATTCAGTTTCTACAACTAAAATCAAAGGTTTACTCATAGGGGACTCCAGGACAGTAGTGGTAGTCTAACACCCCTCAATAGCTCCCGCAATTGGCTTTATTTACACTTGACCTCGGTAGGTAATATAAATATACTTACAGGCCTACACGCGCCTTGTGGGTGTAAATAAATATATAAAGAGGGACGGTTTTTAACGAACTCTCTTGCAAAGGACATGACATGAGTGAAGAAATAGTAAGTATGAGGCAACTGCTTGAATGCGGCGTACATTTTGGGCATCAAACAAAGCGTTGGGATCCAAGAATGAAAAAATATATTTTCACTTCTAGAAACGGTATTCACGTTATTGATTTACAACAAACGATGCAGCTTCTTAAAGATACTTATGCATACGTCAAAGATTTAGCGTCTAAAAAAGGAACTGTTCTTTTTGTGGGGACTAAAAAACAAGCTCAAGAATCTATCGAATCGGAAGCGATTAGATGCAAAATGCCATATGTTAACCATAGATGGTTAGGTGGAACTTTAACTAACAATAAAACAATTCGTATGAGTGTTAATCAGTTAAGAAAATTTGAAAAAATGAAAGAAGATGGAACCTTTGACCAATTATCAAACAAGGAAGCATCTAAGTTAACGAAGCGATTTAACCGTTTAAATCATTATTTAGCTGGAATTAAAGGGATGTCGTCATTGCCTACAGCAATTTTTGTGGTGGATACCGCTAAAGAGCAATTGGCTATTCAAGAAGCTAATAAACTAGGTATTCCTATTATTGGGGTAGTAGATACCAATGCTAACCCTACCGTGATTCAATATCCTATTCCTGCTAATGATGATGCCATTCGTGCCGTTAAGTTAATATGTACAATTATTTCTCAGGCGGTTCTTTCTGGATCAGCCGTTAATGAACAAGCGATTAAAGACGAGGCATCACAACAAGAAGAAGCTCTTGTAGCTGGGGTTAAAGGAGCAGCAGCGTGAGTATCTCAGCAAGTCAAGTAAAAGAACTAAGAGAGCTTACAGGCGTTGGTCTTATGGACTGTAAAAAAGCCTTATCTGAAAATGGTGGAAGTATTGATGACGCGTTAAAGTATCTTCGAGAAAAGGGCTTGTCTAGGGCTGCGAAAAAGTCAGGTCGCTCAACTAATGAAGGTAAAATTTTCATTCAAAATCAGGCTACCCAAGCTGTTATTTTAGAAATTAATTGTGAAACTGATTTTGTAGCAAATAATGAAGATTTTGCAGCATTAGGTACGTCGTTAACCTCACATGTTTTAGCTGAAAACTTAACAGACATTGCTGCTCTTGAAGGTTCTTCAATTGATGATAAATCATATGCTGATTTTATGGCTTCTTATGTTATGAAGTTAGGAGAGAATATCAAGGTTAAGCAATTTACTCTTTTAGAGTCTGCTCCACATGTTTCTAGTTATACACATATGAATGGTAAAATTGGCGTTGTTGTTAGTTTTACAGGTGATGTTAACGAGGGGACTGGACGTGATATTGCTATGCATGTTGCGGCTGTGAATCCTCAATATTTAAAACCTGAAGATGTTCCAACAGGCGACCTTGAAGACGAGCGAGCCATTATGCGTAAACAAATGCTAAATGAAGGTAAGCCTGCTGAAATCGTCGATAAAATTGTAGAGGGTAAAATTTCTAAATTTTATAAGGATACATGTTTATTAGAACAGCCCTTTGTTAAAGATGATAAGCAATCTATTAAAAAAGTATTAGGTGATGTGTCCGTGGCTAAATTTGTTAGGTATGAACTAGGCTAGTGAAAGCCTATTTCGAAGAAATAGAAAACAAACTCCTGGCTCCTTATGCTGTTCGAAGTTCGGATAGTAGGGGCCAGGTACATGAAGAAGCGGCATCGAAGACGCGTACTTGTTTTCAACGTGATCGTGATCGAGTTATTCATTCCAAAGCGTTTCGTCGACTTAAGCACAAGACTCAGGTCTTTGTTGAGAGTGTATCAGACCATTATAGATCTCGGCTTACACATACTATAGAAGTGGCTCAAATTTCTCGACATCTGTCTCGTTTATTGAGATTAAATGAAGATCTATGTGAAGTGATTTCTTTATCACATGATTTGGGTCATACCCCTTTTGGACATTCTGGTGAAAGAGAATTAAATAAACTGATGAAAGATTTGGGTGGGTTTGAACATAATTTGCAGAGTCGTCGTATTGTGGATGTTTTAGAGCGTAAATATCCCGGTTTTCTTGGGTTGAATCTTTCTTTTGAAGTAAGAGAAGGTCTCATTAAACATGAAGGTTTGAAGATCAAACATCCCCGTGAGGCTTTTCGTTCTATTGAATCTCAGATTGTAAACTTAGCAGATGAGATTGCTTATAATAATCATGATATTGACGATGGATTACAGTCCGGTATTTTGGTAGAAGATCATTTAGCTGATCATGTAAGTTTGTTTAGAGAGGCTAGAAAACAGGTGTTATCCAAGTATACAAACTTAAACCAATCAGAGAGATGGCATTTGGTTAACAGTAAACTTATTTCTGAATTTGTTCTTAATTGTGTCGAACATACTCAGCATGCTATTCAGGCGGAAGGCATTCAAAGTTTGGAGGATGTTCAAGGTTTTAGAGATCCATTTGCGCGTTATAGTACTGAACTTGCAGAAAAAAACATAGAGCTTAGATCCTATCTTTTTCGTCATTTCTATCAACATCCTCATGTCTATCGCATGAATAA
>CALLLO010000042.1 GCA_938082985.1 uncultured Candidatus Marinamargulisbacteria bacterium
ATCTTATCTTGCTGTTCTTTAAGAATGAGTGGGTATCTATCTATTTTTCCAAAAGCATTTCTTAACAAAGGCTGGGTAAGTGTAACGCTAAGCTCGTAGTTATAAGTATCGTCAAAACTTAAAGATCCTAAATTGGGCTGGTTTGTTGTCGCATCGTATTGAAAATCTGTACTAAAACGGGTGCCACTCTGTGTGAATATTTTTGAAAGTCCAGAACTTAAAGCATTATATCTCCCTGAGTCATCATAAGTTCCAAATAAGCTGAGACCACTCGTTTGAGAGGCATTAGCAAAAACGGTCCAATCTTTTATGGCATCATTTGCCATATTTGCTCGTATATTTTTGATATAGGTCTGTTTATTTATTTTGGAACTGGGATGATGAGCCAAAGCATCCTCAATAAAGAGGTCTAAACTAAGCGTGTTCGCGCTAAGAGGTACAGCTAGAACAAAGATAAAAAGTTGAGATATAAGATAAAATTTAAATAATAGTGTAGTTTTCATAATTGCCTGATTTTAATACTTTATTCTGATACACTCAAGGCATGTCACTAAAATTTTGCCTTAATAAAATGACAACCGAACTGAAAGAAACCGTGCGTTATGTCACTGGTACACATTCTGAACCTTTAGAGTTGAACGAGTATATTGGTAAAACGATTGCACTTAATTTTTCTGGTTATATTTACTGTGTGGATTGTGGGAAGGAAACAAAGACGTCTTTCTTTCAAGGCTTTTGCTACCCGTGTTTTATAAAATCCCCTTTTGCATCGGAATGTATTATTCGTCCAGAGCTATGTAAAGCTCATCTTGGCGAAGGCCGAGATGTGGAGTGGGAAGACACTTATCACAACAAAGAACATGCGGTTTATATTTCGAATACGACGGGATTGAAAGTGGGAGTTACGAGCAAGTCTCAGATACCTACGAGATGGATAGACCAAGGTGCGACAGAAGCTGTGGTGCTTGCTATGACGCCTAATAGGTATTTGGCTGGGCGTATTGAAGTAGAACTTAAGGCTCACATTTCGGATAAGACCTCTTGGCAACGGATGTTGAAACACGAGCATGTCCCTTATGACATGCTTGCTAAAAAAGAGTTTCTGGCGAACATGTTACCTGATAATCTTTACGATTATGTTATTGAAGATAATAACATCACGACCATTAAATATCCTGTTTTAGCCTATCCTCTAAAGGTTAAATCTTTAAACTTAGATAAAACACCTGATGTTAAAGGTCGTTTAATGGGGATTAAAGGCCAATATCTAATTTTTGAAGATGGGAGGGTATTTAACATGCGTAGGCATGGTGGTTACGAAGTCACACTTAGGCTTGGTGCTGACCTTTAATACTCGGATCTAATAGTTGAACAATAAAAGGAATAATAGATAGGCCCGCTACGGATAACGCTGTAACCATGAGAATTTGCCTCAAATCGTACCCGGCATCCATCGCTAATGCGGGAGGTAAGGGACCTAAAGCTGTAAACCCATTTCTAAAGGTGCTGGTATACCCTTTTATACTTCCGAGATGTTTGGTCCCATACATGTTAGGCCAAACGCAATTCATCACAGGGCCCGATAAACCGAGTGCAAAACCTAGAAGACCTAGATATATATAACTCATGTAAATAGGACCTCCGATCGCGGCGAGTGCCGTACCTAAACTCATAAGCAGGACGACGATGGCAAAAAAAAGTACGGGGCCGTGTTTATCCACCTGGGCACTGAGACTTAGAGACCCAAACATTTTTGCGATTGCATAAATTGTTATACCGAAAGCAAGGCTGGTTACTGGCCAAGCATGGATCTTAAACAATGTAATTTGATGAAAAAATAAACCGGTCATAATTACAGGTGGAACAAAGGAGGCTAAAACGATCAAGTAAAACTTATAATCTCGCATCACATGGCTTAAGGTTTTGTCTCGTGACTTAGCCTCTTTATCCACATTCCCTATTGATTCTCCGGGCAAATACTCACCTTCTTTGTAGGTCGTTTTAGACAGTAAAAAGTGTTGGCATGGCCACATTAATAGTAAAAAAGATGTGGCAAAAATGAGATATAAAACACGCCAATTTGAGACGCTTAAAATACTTATAACTAAACAGGGATAAATAGCTTCGGATAAAGGGAATCCCAGAGTCATAATCCCCAAGGCTTTCGCTCGGTTTTTTTGAAAAGCTTTACCTAATGTCGTGCTCGCGGTTAAGCCAAACACACCTTGTCCAAAGAGTCTGAGTATAAAAAACCCAATAAAAAGAAAAGTAATGTTCGTTGATACAGCTAAAATCACACAGCCTAAACTCATCATGACTACGTTTATTTTCACAATTTTCTTTAAAGGAAGTCTATCGAGGAGTTGGCCTGCGGGGTTTAATAATAGAGAGGCCGATAAGGTAGCTGCTGAATATAAACCAGCGAAGAGACTGAGTGAAATATTTAAATCGTTAAATATAGTGGTGACGCATAAAGAAATAAGGAAGGTTTGCCCTGGAGCGGAGAAAAACACTTGGAGGATACTGAAAAGTAGTATCCCCTTGTTTTTATTTACGAATGACATACGTGTTCTTAATTAATATGGCCTTCCAAAAGCCTAGCTAGCGGCTGGAAACGTTTAGTTCTAGAAAAGAATATTTTCAAAATTGCCGTAATGGGAGCCGATAAAAACATACCCGGAACGCCCCAAATGAAGCCCCAAAACAATAAGGATAATAAAATAACGGCTGGGTGAAGCCCCAAATTTTCCCCCATAATTTTGGGATCGATTATGCTCCCAATAACAAACTGAACAAGAGCAATAAGCAGTGTAGCTAAAACTAGGATCCACCCTCCTCCGTATTGAAGTAAAATAACAGGAAGAGGAAGGAGTACTGCTATCATAGAACCGACATTAGGGATAAAATTTAAAAAGAAAGTTAGAACCGCAAACATGAGACCAAGTTGCACCTGAAATGCAGCAAGTATGATACCTACTAATACCGCGGTCATTGTAGAGGTTACAAACTTAGTGGCGATATAACGGGTGATACTTTTTTGTATTTCAACATCTAAAATCTTTTTCTCATCTTCGTGATCTGTTTCTTTTCCCATAAGTAGAAAAAGTGTAAAAATAAAAACGAGAATTAAGTTCCCTAAAATGGTCACGATACTACTAGAAATTTGGGTTACCCAGGCGACAATAGGAAGCTGAATGAGCGATTGACGAAGCAAACTTAAATCAAAACTATAACCATGCTCTGTCGCGTACAAAGAGAAAGCATCTAGTAGGTTTAGAAGCTTTAATTGATAGGCCCCACTACTTGTCACAAAGCCCTTAATGGACACCCCTATCATAATGAAAAAAATCGCAAAGACTAGTAATAAAACGAGAAACGAAGATAGTAATGCGAGAGCCTTCGGCATCTTGATTCGACGTTTTTGCCAATCAATAAAAGGAGAAATAACGAAAAATAAAAAAATAGAAAATACAAAAGGAACAAGTACAGATCTCATAACAAATAACGCGCCTGTTACTAAGATAGATGCGATAAGTATAAGACTTATTTGTGAAGGCTGTAGTTTATTTTGTAAATCTGCTTGCATATACGTATGATATCAACTCTTAGAAGATTCTTGAATCGTTAACTTTAATTCTTTAATTT
>CALLLO010000043.1 GCA_938082985.1 uncultured Candidatus Marinamargulisbacteria bacterium
TTAAAATAAGGCAGAGCAATTAAGACTTCTTCATCATGAACCATTAAAATATGGTGGGCATGAATTTTGGACCAAAATTTTTGCTTTATTCCGTTTATAGTTTCTTTCTCATAAAAGTCTTGGGTCCAGTTATAGGAGAGGTACTGTTTTAAGATTTCCTTTTTTGTAATTATAATCTGGCTATGACTTTTAGTCTGTTTACTTTTATAAAAAATATCTCGTTTTAGACTATAGAAAATGTCTTGATTGTCTTGTGCTGTGATAATAATGTTGTTAAATGCGTTTTCCTTATCTAAAGTAAAGCTATGCTCATATTTTCCAGAAGAATCAGGTGCGACGTCCTGCCCGTCTACCTTTAGCCATCGTATATTTTTTGCATAACCAGCGATGAGAACTTTTTTAAACGTCACTGTGCCACGATCTAAGGGGTATGCGCTGAGGTATGTTTTTGATTTTTTTTCTGTTGAGAGTGATGGTCGTACCACTGGTCGTGTGGGCTAAGAGGGTAAAGGAGTTATAGTTTTCTATATGATTCAACTTAAATTTTGAATAAAAACTGTTGTTTTGGATAGGTATATTTATGTCATTAATTGTGAGGGAGTGTATATCTTGTGTGTTGCCCTTAAACAATATGCTTTCTTTAGATGTAATCAGATTGTTAACAGGATCAGACATAGAAAGAGTCGCGGCTGGTAGTGTTGTGGAAGTAACTAAGAAGATAAGCAGAAGAGTGGTTACTCGGTACATGGCTTTTAGTATACTAAATAAAGTGCAGCAAGACATCGTTAAGAAATCTCAGTCCTGAAGGTGTCACCTTAATATCTTCCTCAGTTTGTGTAAGCCATTTTTTTTTGCAAAGGTCTTCAAGTTCAGATTGAAATAAAGTTGTAAAATTTTGATTAAACATGTGTTTAAATCGTTGCTTTGAAAATCCTTCTGGTCGCCTAAGATTCGCAATTAAAAATTCCTGGATAAGTTCTTTTTGGCTTAAGTTTTCATACTTAGCTTGAAAAAGTGGTGGCGTAGGATCTTCGATGTATTTTTTTAAACTTGCGGCATGTGTGTACCGTTTATTTTGGTAGAATGAACTCGCACTTGGGCCTAATCCAATATAGGGCGTAAAGGTCCAATAGCTTAAATTGTGATTACACCTTGCTCCATTTTTAGAAAAAGCGGAGACTTCATAGTGGGTGTAATGGTACTTTGTGAGGGTTTCGATAATACTGTCGTATTGTTTTAATTCATTTTGGTTAGATGTAGGTCTAATTCCTTTTTTTTCAAAGGGGGTATTTTCTTCGATACTCAAGGCATAGGTGGATATGTGTGATGGAGAAAAGCTTAGGATATGCTGTAGGCTAGAGCTTAAGCTTTCTAGGCTTGAATGGGGCAGTCCAAAAATAAGGTCAACATTAAAATTCCACTTTTGAGAGTGTAAGGCATTTAAAGCTGTATTAATATGGTCTCGGGTATGCCATCTACCTAAAAATTTCAATTCTTCTTCCTGGTAAGACTGTACGCCTAGGCTGATTCTGTTAATACCTAAGGCTTTATATTGAATGAGCTTTTTAAGCGATAAGCTTTCAGGATTTGCTTCTAGGCTGATTTCTATTAATTCAGATGTATCATAGGTGTCGTATATTTTTTTTAAGATGAGGGTGAGGTTTTTTAAGCTTAATTTTGTGGGAGTTCCACCACCAAAAAAAAGTGTTTTTATAGATATATTTTCATTTTTATAAGCCTCAATTTCTTTGCTGAGAGCCTTCACAAAGTCAGCTTCTTTTGTGTCTGTATGAATATCTTTGTAAAAGGCACAATAGGGGCATTTTTTTGAGCAAAAAGGAATGTGAACGTAGAGACTTATAGCCGCTGGCATTATAGTGTTAACATATTTTTGCAGGAGCCGCAGATACTTAAATTTTTATTATTGGTATGCCCACATTTTGGGCAGAAAGACTGGGGTAATTCAGTGTTTTTCTTTGGGTTTTTAAGGGGCTTTTTTGACTTAAAGTTTAGATAAAAAATAGCAAAAAAGGGAAAGAAAAGAGTAATAGCTGCGAGGATGAGACCTAATCCAGTTCTATTTTTTTTGTAATTATCATAGAAAATATAGACAGCAGCACCTATGCCGAGGATTTTCCAGAAATAAATGCCAATCATTAGAGATCTAGTACAGGGGCCTTTTTAATCATTTTGATTGTTGTGCCTTGTCCCTTTTGTGAACTAAAGCTTGTATCGTCCATTAAACTTTTAATAAACGTTAACCCTAAGCCAAGTCCAAATTTTTCATGAGATTTTTCTTTTTGCTCGTCTGTGCCTAACATATCTGTGTCAAAACCTTCTCCATTGTCTTTAACTATGATTTCTAAATAATCATCATAAATAGTTGATTGTATATATATTCTCTGACTATCTTGGTTCGTGATATTGCCATAGGCATGTTGAATGACATTGGTACATGCTTCAGATACGGATATCTTGATATCTTCAATTTCTTCTATATTAAAGTTCATACGTGTTGCAACACCAGAAATGGCGAGTCGAGCTACGCCTACAAACTCTGATGCGCAGGGTATATCAAGGGTCATGTGTAAAGAAGAATTAGACATGTTAACTCAACTCCTTTAATGCGCTTGTTTCTGTGTCACAGAGTGTAATGTTTTTCTTTTCTAGTCCTGACACTTTAAATATTTTTTTAATTTGGTTTTTAGAGCTAATAACAAATATTTGTCCATTTTCACTTTCTATAGCACGTGCTGTGTGAGCAATAGTGCCTAGCCCTGTACTATCTATATATTGTATGTTTTCCAGATCTAAAATTAATTTTCGAGAGCCATTATCAATAAGTTCACAGAGTTTTTTTCTTAATTCTGGGCACGTGTAAATATCAATTTCACCATTTATATGTACGATGGGAATGTTTTGTTTTTCTTCAATTTCCACAGAAAATCCGACAACCATATCTTACTCCTAATATTTCTAGTATTTATGTTTTATAACTATAAACCGAATTTGCATTTTCTTCAATTCACAAGCTTTTATTTTTACGTACTTTTCGTTTTTTGTTGACATGTTTTTTGTATTCACATAATATATATTTCCTTAAAATTAAAGTGGAGCGCTAATTATGGCTAAACAAGAAAAAGAAACAATTGAATATCATAAAGTTAT
>CALLLO010000044.1 GCA_938082985.1 uncultured Candidatus Marinamargulisbacteria bacterium
ACTCAGAGGAACAAACCTCATCACACCCCTGGGAGAGGAGTGTTATGAGGTTTGTTAAAGGAGAACTAACATGAAAAAATCAACGATTTTAGCCCTACTTTTCTGTAGTGCTATAAGCATTCCCATCCACGCCGACACAAGGCCTGACGACCATGCCCCTATTGGGGTCATAAATGAACATACCCATTCTAAAGGAGAGTTCATGCTGTCTTATCGATATATGAGTATGTCTAAAAGTGATCTCAGACAAGACAGCCACGACACTTCTGCAGACAGTGTACGAGAGACCTATATGATGGCCCCTACTGACATGGAGATGTCTATGCATATGTTCGGCGTGATGTATGCCCCAAATGATAGAACAACCTATGCTGTCATGGTCTCAACATCAGAAAAAGATATGACGATGGAAAATAAAATGGGGGTCAGTTCACACTCACAAACTTCAGGGATGGGCGATATAAAAATAACAGCCCTAACAACACTACTCAAAACAGATACTCAACGACTCCATCTTATCAATGGACTCTCTCTTCCGTTAGGCTCTATTGATGAAAAAAGCGTAGGGACACGACTTCCGTATGGGATGCAATTAGGATCGGGAACGGTTGATCTTAAAACGGGAGTCACCTACGTCACCCGTAAGGACAAAGGAAGTACAGGACTACAAAGTCTACTTACCCTAAGACCTGGGCTAAACAAATATGGTTATGCGTTTGGACACAAAGGCGAAGTGAGCGCGTGGAAAGCACAACAGCTCAACCACCATACAAGCGCGTCACTACGTACAAGCTATAGTTTACAATCAGGAATTAGAGGTGAAGATGCTAGTCAAAATACAGCTATGTCCCCAGGAAGAACGACCGAAAATGGTCAATCCTTGCTGGTTTTAGCCGCAGGGCTCAATACAATCATCGGTGAGCATCGCCTTTCACTTGAATATAGTCACCCCATATATGAAAGTGTCCAAGGCGTGCAAATGAAAAGCACCGGGTTCCTCGTCTTTGGATGGCAGTTAGCAATCTAAATATTTGAACTAAAAGTATCAGATCTTGACTTTTGTTTTTTACCCTAGTTATGATAAACCAATGCCAAGACCTATACGATTAGAATTTTCAGGCGCTTGGTACCACGTGATACATCGTGGAACCAAGACGCCAAAACTTTTTAAAAAAGAAAGCCACTTTACTTTATTTTTAGAGTGTTTAGCCGAAACCCTCTCTTTGGAAGGCATAGAGTGTCACGCCTACGCCTTACTCGACCATGAAGTCCACCTACTCATCCGAACACCTCATGCCAACCTAAGCGCCTCTATGCGCCATCTTTTTAGTGTCTATGCACAACGATACAATCTTGATACTAAGCATGATGGACCCTTGTTTAAAGACAGATTTAAAGCCATTGTCATTGACCCTGACGAATACCTCTTACCCGTCAGTCACTATATTCACACCCTCCCCATACTGAAACGTAAAGCTGTGACACCACAAGACTATACTCATAGCAGTTGTAGAATATATACGGGCGTGGAATCAAAACCCGCATGGTTACAAACCAGCACCATACTCCGCCACTTCCCCCAACCCTTTGAACAACAGTATGCCCACTACCTACAAGCCCTCGACAACACCGACTTATATAAAGTGTATAAACGAAAAAAGATATCCCCATTTTTAGGCTCAAAAAGTTTTATCTTGGCGGTTAAAAATAGTGCCGCTTCTGAACAAACCTCAGGCCCGAAAAAATCGCCTCCTAGCATGGACATTTTAATTAAAAGCACAGCCTCAGTTTTTGATAAAAAGGCAGCTGATATTATGATAAGTAAACGAGGAAGAGGAAATAAACAATTAGGAAGAACGGTTGCTATGTATCTATGTCGTCATGTTGGCCATTACAGTATCAAAGATATAGCTAAAACATTTGGAGTCACTCACGAGTCAGCCGTTTCTGTTCGTCTGGCTCGATTTAAAACGTACCTACAAAACAATCCTGACGTTCAGTCCAAGTTAAAACTCTTAACCCAAACGGCAGGACGCTTTAGCCTCTAATTTATTTAACTTCCAATAACTCAACATCAAAGATTAACGTTGCATCTGGTCCAATAGTTCCACCAGCGCCTCTCTCTCCGTAAGCTAAATCAGACGGTATATACAAGGTCGCTTTCCCGCCCTCTTTTAAGAGCTGAAGACCTTCCGTCCACCCTTTAATGACCTGGTTCAATCCAAACTCTGCAGGCGTACCTCTCGCTACCGAGCTATCAAACTCCGTACCATCCAACAAAGTTCCAACATAATGAACCTTTACAGTATCTGTTTCTTTTGGCGATTTTCCAGATCCTTTTTTAAGGATTTTATACTGAAGTCCAGATAGTGTCGTTTTCACACCACGTTTCTTTTTATTTTCTGATAAAAAGTCTTCACCTTCTTTAGCATTTTTATTTTTATCTTGTGTCATTTTTTCTTGTTGCTCCTGCATTTGCTCTTGCTGAAATGCCATTAAAATACTCTTCATTTCTTCGTCAGTCATTAATTTAAATCCAGATAGAGCATCTGTAAGCCCTTTTGCTACAGCTTCTGGCGTTACCGGAACTTTCTGTTGAAGCATATTTGACCCAATGCTGTATCCAACAGAATACCCTTGCTTATCTTTCTTCCGTGATAAATCTACCTCTGCTTGAATAGAGTTAACTAATAATAATGTGCAGACAATAGCCGCTAAAATATGTTTCATACTATCTCCTTTTTTTAAATGTTCTATTATTAAATCACTTTCACTGACTCAATACAATTCTAAGCCTTATACTCCGGTAGTCTTATCCCAAAAAAGAAGTTGGTAACGCGGACTAAATCGGATATTTTCTTGTTTACATAGCTCCAATATAGGCAGACTATTTAGAACAAAAGCCTGCCGACTAGACGCTGCGGGCATAATCATGATCTTAGATTTATTAATATTGAAAGGCGTGATGTAGTCGCCTAAAAGCTGGTCATACTCATCTCTAGCGCGTATCACAAACTTAAACGTCGCCTTTTCTGACCGTTTAAAAAACTGAATAGCGTGCCCGTTTATCCTTTTGTCTTTAGGCATCCCACTATTTTTTAATTTAGGACTTACGTTGTATTGTGAAATAAAATAGTCAAAGTCAGAAGCAGGTCGAATAGTGCCATTTGTTTCACATTCTATATAGAGCTTTTTTTTGATAAGTACTTCTAGTGTTTGAAAAAAGGCAACGAGAGCGTCTTCTTGAAGTAGGGGTTCTCCGCCAGTAACGACAATGTGAGCACCGTTTTTAATATTATGTAACCAACCTTTATTTTCCCAGTCTAAAATTAAGTTATGAGGCGAAACATTTTCACCTTTTAGCCACACTTCGATCGTATCGCAACGCCATGTAGCACCATTATCCAACTCGCCTGTCTTACAAGTATTTAGCCCCCCACACGTTAAATTACACCCGCTTAGACGTAGGAATATAGCCGGGACTCCAGCGCTCGGGCCTTCTCCTTGTATAGAATAAAAACATTCACTTACTTTTAAGGGGGGTAGTACGCTCATACCCTTAGATTACTATAAAACCTTTCTTTTTTCTTCTTAAATCACTTTTAGTTTCTATCTCCCAAAAGAAATTTTATTTCAATACGCTTTATGTTAGAGTACCCAATATGAAGCTAATTATTACTGAAAAACCGAGCGTTGCTCGAGATATTGCCAAGATTTTAAAAGTCACAGGAAAGAAAGAGGGTTACATCGAAGGCAACGGCTATTTAGTAACGTGGGCCATCGGGCACTTAATCACGCTTGTAAACCCTGAATCGTATGATAAAAAATACAAAAGTTGGAAGCTTGAAGACCTGCCTATTTTGCCAGAAACTTTTAAAATTGAGCAGATAAAAACTAAGGGTGCTAAAGAGCAATTCAAAGTTATAAAAAACCTCATTGCTAAAACAGACATTAAAGAAATTATATGCGCGACAGATGCTGGGCGTGAAGGTGAGCTTATCTTTAGACTTATCTACGATCACGCTAAAGCTACAGCCCCGATTAAACGTCTCTGGATCTCGTCACAAACGGACAAAGCAATACTAACCGGCTTTGAAAACCTCAAACCTGGCGAAGACTATCAATCCCTATACGACTCAGCTCTTTCTCGCTCTCAAGCAGATTGGCTCATAGGCATGAACGCTACACGTGCTTACTCCATCGCTCTATCTAAGGGTAATGGCGTAATGAGTGTTGGGCGGGTTCAAACACCTGTCTTAAATATGATTGTTGAACGATTCGAAGAACATAATAAATTTGAACCTCAAACCTTTTTTGAAATCTTTGCTGATATCAAACATGACAATGGTGGATTTGAATCCAAGTGGTTTTTTGAGAAAGACGATCGCTTTTCTGATGAACAGAAGGCAAAAGATACACTAGAGGCCGTTACAGCAAACCCCACTGGAACTATTCAAAAACTCACTGCAAAACAAAAAAAAGAAAACCCACCACTTTTATATGATTTAACTGAAGTACAAAAAGAAGCTAACAGACGTTTTAAATTTTCTGCTGATCGAACCTTAAAAGTTATGCAAAGTTTGTACGAAAGACATAAAGTACTCACCTACCCAAGAACAGCCTCTCGATACATAAGTGAAGATATAGTCCCTAAGCTTCCAGATTTATTTAAAAACTTAACTAAAGTACCGGCCTATAAAGTCCACGCAGAGTTTGTTTTATCTGAAAAGTTGCGTATCTCCAAGCGGATTGTCGATGACAAGAAGGTTACCGACCATCACGCTATCATTCCGACTGATAAAACACCTGAAATAGATAACTTTTCAACAGATGAAGCTAAGATTTATGACATGGTTATCCGTCGATTCTTAGCCGCCTTCTTTCCTCAGTGTATTAAAGATACGACAGAAATTATTTCTGAGTTTGGCGGCCATACATTCAAAGTATCAGGAACCGTTATTAAAGTACCTGGATGGCGCGGTGTTTATAGTGTTGAAGCAAAAGAAGAGACGACAGCTGGCGACAAGAAAAAAGATAAAAAAGCAAAAAAAGAAACACTCCTACCTATCGTTAAAGAAGGTGATTCTATACGCTACACAGACCTCCGACTTCAAGAAGGTCAAACAAAGCCTCCTGCACTTTACAACGAAGCCAGTATTCTTTCTGCAATGGAAACAGCGGGACGACAAGTAGACGACGAAGATATGCGAGAAGCCATGAAAGACTGTGGGCTCGGAACGCCAGCTACGCGAGCGCAAATCCTAGAGAGATTGATTAGTGTAGGTTACATAAACCGTGAACAAAATAGGCTTATCCCAACAGACAAAGGAATCTACCTTATCGAGAATATTCAAGATAAGGAACTACTCTCTCCTAAACTTACAGGTGACTGGGAAAAGAAACTTAACGATATGGCTCAGGGCAACTTTAAACGTGAAGACTATATGGCAGGTATCGCAAGCTTTACCAGCAAAGTTGTCGAGACAGTTAAAAACACAGCTGAAGGTGGTGACCTTGAAGGTCAAGACCCCATTGGCTTGTGTCCTATCTGTAAAAAAGGAGAGGTCTTCGAAACAATGAAGACCTTTACCTGTTCAGAAAAAAGCGAAGAGAACTGCGATTTTACTATCTGGAAAATGATAGCAAAAAAAGCGATTACAAAATCTATTGCTACAACGCTTGTAAAAGATGGAACAACCAAACTTATCACTGGATTTAAAAGCAGAGCAGGTAAGTTTTTCGATGCCTCTTTAGAAATTAAAGAAGGTAAAATCTCATTTAACTTTGACCGAGAGCCTGTAGGAGACTGTCCTGTCTGTGACGATGGGAAAATCATCGTAACGTCTCGCGCCTTTTCTTGTTCTAATTGGAAAGAAAAAAGCTGTCCCTTTACAATTTGGAAAGTAATTGCCGGAAAACAAATTTCTGAAGGTGTAGTTCTAGCACTTGCTGCAGAGGGAAAAGTAGAAGAGATCTCCGGCTTTAAAAGTAGAGCTGGGAAGCATTTTAGCGCTGGGTTGGAACTTATTGAAGGTAAAGCTCAGCTTATATTCAAAGACAAAGAATAAGTCATGACTTTGCAGATACAGCTGACAAAGATTAATACCTATTTCTCTGAGAATGGTGATGCTACATCGTATGCCTTAGCCGAGCTCTATTCCCAATATGCCGAACTCTGGCTAGGCAACGATCGCCATAAAAAATCTATCGAATACTACAACAAAGCACTCGTCATCTATGACGTATTATATCCAGACACACCTTGTGAAAACCGAGCACGCTGCCATCTAGAAGTAGGGCAAGTGTGGCGGCTATTAGGCGACAACAAAAAAACAGGAGGCTACTTTCAAAAAGCCTTAGCTGAGTTTAAGTCTATCCACTCCGACACCCCCCATACAGATATCGCAAGGACACTTTTCTTACTGGGGTCTTTCTTGGAACAAATATGGAAGCTCACCCCAGCTCTTTCTTATTACAAAGAGGCCCACGAACAGCTACTTAGCCTTTTAGGCGACACACACACACATACTCAAGCATGTAAAGCGGCTCTATTAAGAATCTCAGGCAAAAAGCCGACTTAACTAGTTCCTCCGTCTGTCCGATTTTCTGTATCGGCGTCTATCCAACTTCCGTCTATCATAGACTCTCCGTTTTTTTTGCTTACGAACACCCACGTCTTTAACCTCAAGGTCTTTTCCTCCAAACTTAATTAAGAGCCCTACTGACACAAAATATGGATGAATAGTTAAGCTCTGCTTTGCGTCTTCTAAATAAAAAGTTTCCCCTTCTACATACATCGCCAAGTCTTGTCTTACATTAAAAATAGCCCCCACTTTCCACCCATAAATAAAGGCGGGACTATTAAAGTCCTGGCTCATAATCGCAGCACCTATAGCACCCCCTATATAAGGACTTAACCTTGCTTTAAGAGGAGCAATAAAATGATGCATTCCCACCATAATAGGGATCATTTTAATATCAGGATCTGTCTCAGCATTACCCTTTACTACTACATATCTAGAAGATAAATCCAGAGCGAAGCCAAGGTCTGTTACTAACATAGCTTTTCCGTGCCCTTGATATCCCGTACCAAAAGCACCGTCAAAACTCGTGGATCCGCCACCACCACCTAAAAATAATCGATTCGCATTCACGGGCATAGATAGCCCACATAACAATGCTAATAAGAGCATTTTTTTCATTATGTTTTGTCCGTTCCTTTAGTCATTAACACTTTTCCAGTGCGTACGATCTCTATGATGCCGTATTTTTCAACCATAGCGATACTACTATCCAAATCTTCTGAATTTCCCGTCAATTGAATAACGACCGCTTCATCATTAAGATCAATCGTTGTTGCCTTAATATGTTGAATGACCTGTAAAACCTCAGTCCGATATTTATCAGATGTTTTAATTTTAATCAGCGCGAGCTCTTTTTCTAGAATAGAGATGCCGTCGTATTCTTGAGCAGAAATCACGTCGATTAATTTGCTACATTGTTTAATGATTTGATCTAAGCTTTTGGAATCACCTACCGCTGTAATCGTCATCCTTGAAAACTTACCATCGAGAGCAGGTGATACAACAAGTGAATCTATGTTGAAAGCTCGTCTAGCGAAAACAGCTGAAATACGACTCAATACGCCTGGTGCGTTGGTGACAAATAAGCTAATAGTATGTGTATTTAACAGACTCATTATGTACTCCCTTTAGGTTTTTCCATTCGTTTTTTAGGTTCTTCCAAGATCATATCGCCAGCTGTTCCTCCAGCAGGAATCATAGGAAAGACATTATCCTCTTTCACAACTTCCGCATGAACGATACACGGGCCATCATTATAAGCTAAGGCCTCAGCAACAACCTTACTTACATCAGCCGGACGTTTAATCCTGAACCCTTTCATACCATAGGCTTGCGCCAACTTTACAAAGTCTGGACTCCCTTTTAATTCTACTCCACTCAATCGGTTGTCATAAAAAAGACCTTGCCATTGGCGCACCATACCGAGAAATTTATTGTCAATAATAACGATTTTGATAGGAAGGTTTTGAACGGTTGCTGTGGACAACTCAGGTAAGGTCATCTGAAAACCACCGTCTCCACATATACATATAACGCAAGCTTTAGGTTTAGCGAGTTGAGCGCCAATAGCAGAAGGCATTCCGAAACCCATAGTTCCTGCTCCACCGGAAGATATCCAACCTTTAGGCAGCTGTGTTTTATAGAACTGAGCCGCCCACATTTGATGTTGGCCAACATCAGTAGTCACGATAGCGTTACCACCCGTTTGATTAGAAAACTCGTCGATAACGTGTTGAGCCTTTAGGCCCCCGTGAATCTTAAACTTCATAGGGTATTTCTTTTTGTTCGCCTGACACTGCGCCACCCACTCTTTAGAATCTAGCTCGGAAACCAGTTTATTAAGTTCTTGGAGTACCAACTTCGCGTCGCCAACGACACTCGCGTCTGGGTTTACTATCTTACCAATCTCAGCGGGATCTATATCAATATGAAGTTTCATCGCATCTGGGCAAAATTTTTCAATATTACCTGGCGTAATTCGGTCATCCCATCTTGAACCGATAGAAAAGATAAGATCACACTTATCTACGGCCATGTTCGCATAGGCGGTACCATGCATCCCTAACATTCCCATAGACAACGGATCGTTTTCAGGAAAAGCACCCTTCCCTAATAAGGTTGTTATAACAGGAGATTGAAGTGTTCTTACTAAGGTAGCTAGTTCTTTTTCTGCACTTGAAATAATGCAGCCATTTCCAGCTAAAATCAGAGGTTTTTTTGATTTTTTTAACAAATCAGCTAAAGCTTTAATACCTTGGCTATCCACTTTTTCTTGATAAGTATAACCAGGAAGGTTTACCTCAACATCTAGGCTCGCCGTACAATCCGCGCCCGTTACATCTTTAGGTAAATCGATAACAACAGGACCAGGACGACCGGTAGTCGCTATATGTAGAGCTTCCTTCATCACCCTTGGAATATCGTTCACGTCCTTGACTAAGTAACTATGCTTAACAACAGGAATAGTCATACTAAATACATCGGCCTCTTGAAAAGCGTCTTTACCCAAGTTTTCTCTGATCGTTTGACCACACAGTACAATCATAGGAACCGAGTCCATCATCGCAGTTAATAATCCGGTTACCGTGTTTGTAGCACCAGGACCACTGGTTACTAATACCACACCCACCTTGCCTGACGCTCGCGCAAAGCCATCTGCCATATGTGTCGCACCTTGTTCATGACGAGTAAGAACGAGTTCTAAAGGAGAATCATATAAAGCATCAAATATAGGGATAGCAGCGCCACCCGGATGTCCGAATATGTACTGAACCCCATAGTTTTCTAAAACTTTAAGGAGCACATCTGCGCCAGTTGTTGTTTTTTTAGTCATTTTGAACACCACTCTTATTTAAAATATTATATCTTTAGTATTTTATATCAATTTATCGTGTCTTTGAATGATTAAATTTCACAACTTGGGTTTTTTATGTTTTTAAGGAGACTTTAGTCTTTCATTTTCAACGATATAAACCCGTCTGATTTCGGCGTAAGCGTGACGAGTGGATCTAATTTTATATCAACACAATCCGTCTCAAGGCTGAAGGTAGAGAGTATATGATGCAGCGCTGTCACCATCTCCAACATCGCAAAATGTTGTCCCACACAAACTCTGGGGCCACCACCAAAAGGTAGATAACTCATCTTTTCTTTTAGTGGTGTCAAAAAACGTGTGGGGTCGAAGGTTTCAGGGTCCTCCCAATAATCTGGATGGCGATGAATAAGAAAAACATCTAACAAAATGTCACTACCTTTCGGAATATGACAGCCATCTATAGTATCGTCTTCTAGCGCTTCTCTACCAATAAGCCATGCTGGAGGATAAAGCCTCATACTTTCTTGAATACTCGCATAAAGTAAAGGATATGTGTGTTTCCACTCTTTATATGAGCTGGGGTCCAGGGGTTGAGCTAATACTTCATCTCGAATATCACCTTGTATCTTAGTATGCTTAGCTAAAAGCATAATGGTAAAAAACATGGCGTTAGCAGTAGTTTCGTATCCGGCAACTAAAAATGTGATGATTTCGTCTCGTATTTGTTGCTTTGAAAAAGAGGGGGTATTTAAAAGTAAAGCTAAAAGGTTGTAGTTATCCAAATCTGAGCTTTTAGATAAGCTGTCGATTTGCGTATTGAGCTGACTCATGAGGTATCTCATACGCAGGTGATTAAATGTTGGAATAACGTAAGGAATAAAATTTCTAGGAAAACGCGTCTCTGTAATTGTTAATCTATTCAACTCATCGACTATCTTAGGAATATCAATAGAGATATCTTTCAAATGCACACCAAAAAAAGCTTCTGAGGCGATACTAAGCGTTAATGTTTTCATCGGCCGGTTAATAGCAAAGGGCTCTGTTTTTTTGGACCACTCTTTCACAAGCACATCCGAGTGCCTCATCATAATATCGACAAAGCGAGTAATCACGTCATCAAAAAAGTAAGGTTGAATCGCCTTTCTAGACGCCTTCCAAGACTCGCCTTCATTTGTCAGCAAGCCCTTCCCAAGCGAAATTTTTAAGGCATCATAGGTTGACCCTTTTTTATAGTTTTTATGATTTTTTTCTAAAACATGACGAATGCCTGACGGAGAAAAAACAAAAATGGGCGAAAAAAGTGACAAGGGTAGTTGAAAAATGTCTCCACATTTCTTTTGAATTTTTTGTGGGTAATAGAGTAGATCCTTAAGAAAAGGGATAACATTGTTTAAAATCGGCCATCCAGAATAGAGCGGGACTTTTTTTTGCATAGCCAAAAGTATAGCGTGCTTATTATAAAAAAAGTAGCACCCAAGGGTGACGCTTAACTCCAAAAGAAAACCATGCTTCAATTAATCATTATTAATGACACCGTCTAGGAGACCCTTATGTTAAAAAGATCCATCCTCATCCCACTAATACTACTGTGCTTTAGCGTGTCGCTTAGCGCTGAAAAATTAAACGTCATAACCGGAGATCCTCAGTCTATTATTTTTGTAAATGGACAAAACCTTGGAACGGAGGCTCTCTATAACTACGAAACGCTGCCTGGAAGTTATCATATAAAAATCCAGAATGATGGACATACTGTCTTTACAAAGGTTGTGACTGTTTACCATGGCGAAGTCACCACGATTGATACTCAACATTTCGTGGATGTGCCGAAGTCAAACACGCCTGATTTAGGTCCTAAACGACTGGCAGAAAAACGCTTACGACTATTGAAGGGAAATATTGGGATTGGCTATCAGTTAGGTTATGTATCCGGACTTAGCGTGACCACCATTGTTCAAAAAATTCGCGTTGGGATCATGGGATGGCAAATGCCTGGAAACGAGACTCAAATGAGTGAGTTACGACTAAGTTATGCACTAAGAGATAAATTATCGTTAATGGGGAATTTGATTAGCCTATATTCTGGGGTTGGCATCGGGTCCAAAAAAATTGGAGATGATATCGATGATAGCTTTTCTGAAATCATGATAGGCGTCGACATGCCCGCCAAATATGGATACTGGAATGTGGAAGTAGGATATGGGTTTATTTCTAACAAAGATAACGAGAGTAATAATGGGCTTGTTGGTAAGGCCGGGTATCATTTTTACTTTTAGTCAAAAAAGGCTTCGAGAGCCTCAGCCACCTAGACATCGTCTCTCGCCGCACTCACTTTCTTAAAAAAACACAGGTCCTGAGGCTCTCGAAGGGCCCGAGCTCTGTACGAACGGTCGAAGGGCCAGCCCAAATAGGCTAAAATACCCACATGACAAGCGTATACCTACACTGTTCCACAGATCTAAACACCCCCACCTTCTGGAACCCCCTGCGCCAAGCCGCTCACCTAGTACCTCAACACACCCATATTGTCGTCCAAAACCATCAACAAAAAGAATGGGTTATCGAAAACTTAAAGCTACCAGACGCCCAAACACTACTCCCCCAACTCGTCTCCATCGACGATCTCCTCTCCATCGCTACAGGTCGCTACGCCGAACAAACTCCCGCCATGGACGCCTTTCTCATGCGACAAGCACTCCTCTCCACACGCTCAGAATTCCCCGACTTTGATGGTCTCATTCAAGAGTTACTAAAGCTTAAAAACACTCTCTTCCAACACACTATTTCCTACACCCGATACATAGACTCTCAAGGACGGACATTACGCAACAGGTCTACTCAGATCATTCGCTGCTTCGAACATTTCGACACCCTCTGTTCCCAACTCGCTTACCATTCCTTTCATTCTCTTTTTAACGAACTCTCCAACACCCAATTTTCGGCTCTTCACCCCTTTTGTCAGAAAAAGCACATCTACATTGTCGGCTTTCTGGATCTACCTCCTTATTTAAAAGAACTACTCAACACCCTCTTTTCAATCGCCGACTCGGCCGCCTACTTACTCCCCTACGACACCGTAGCATCCGAAGAGTCTTTTCTCGACAATACCTACACGTGGCTCTCTCAGCGCCCACACACACAGATTCTTCACAGTACACACGAGACCACATCACCCGAGCCCCGATGTTATGTCGCCAACACCGCTCATGATGAATGCCAGTGGGTCGCCAAAACAGTGGCTAGTTTTCCACATTCAAGTATCGGGATTATCTCGTCTTCAGCAGATACCCAACTTCACTCTCAGTTGCGCCAATACACCCTCAAAATTGAAGGCCTCGACGCTTCATTTTCAGACCACCCACTCCCCCATTTCTTACATGCATTACTTAGCTTTCTCGGCGGGAATTTCGAAAGTACACACCTTTTAGATATTTTTTCTTCTGCTTATGGGAAACAGATTCAATATGAGGAGCAGGAACTCCGACTATCTTCTCACCTTTGCGACGCACTTTCACGCACCTACACCATCCGAAAAGGCTTTTCATCTTGGCAAAAAGCCCTTCAAAACCCACTCCACCAAAGTTCTGAGTCTCAAGACCTCTATACCGGTCTCAGACTATTAAAGAAACAAGCTTCAAAATCATTAAACACGAGTTCGGCTGCTTTTTGGGTCCACGCATTTAAGGATCTATTAGCTCTTTTTGGACTTCCAGAAACCGAAATCGAAGTGACTGACTACTCTGGAATGAGTTTTATCTACCGATTTTTAAGCGAACTAGAAAGCTTAGCTAGATACTACGACACGCTCCACCCACACACATTTTCTAGCACCACCTTCATTTCCGTCGTACAGCATTTCTTAGATGAAAACGATATGGTCTTTAACCTAAAAACAGAACAAACTGTGACACTCCTCAGCTTAGAAGAAAGTCTCTGGCGTCATGCAGATTCTATTTTCTTACCCCATTTCCAAGATTCTCACCTCCCTCGTATCCCTGCAGGAAACATCTTTCTAAGTACGCAGAGCTTGCAACATTTACAGCTCCCTACCCCTCACAAACAGTATCTCCAAGCATGGGGCCATTTCTCATTACTTCTACACCAACAAACGCCCATCATCCTGTCTTATGCTCCTATCTCAGCATCTGGACACTCCACTAAAAGTCACTTTATATACAAACTCTTGTCTGAATGTGGGATCACTATCCCTGAATACGATATCTACGACATAGATACCTACTCAGATAAAGACAAGCTTTTACTTAACACCCCTACACCTTTTTCCGAACACGCTATCACCTTTAATACTGAGTCTCCTGAATTTAAAGGTTGGTTAGACGAGGCTCGGTTTTCAGCCTCACAGCTAGATTTATTTCAAAGCTGCCCAAGCCAATATTTTTATCGCTATGTGCTTAAAACACGGCCTCTAGATACCGAAAGTGAAGATATTCCAGCCCATCAATGGGGAACGCTCCTTCATAGTATTTTTCAGGAGTACTTAGAACAGATACATCAAGAAAAAAAGCTACATGATAAAGATGTTTTAAAAGCCATTGCTACTAGGCATATTAATAAAATCTCTATACCTAGTTTGTTTTGGGATATTAAACGAGACCTTCTCTTTGGAGCCGACTCTCGAGAGGGTTTGTTAGCCTGTTATTACAAAACTCTGACTCAAAGCCCCTTTAAAGGAGTCCCTGTCGGTCTTGAAATGCGGATTAATAGAGATAGCCCCCTCCCATTTACTGCCGTTTTAGATACACTTTTTGTGATGCCGGGCACGAATACCGCGTATGTCTTGGACTATAAAACAGGGAAAAGCATCGCCTCAGCCGCTGATATCAAAGAACTTAGGCATCTACAGCTCCCTCTTTATCTCTATGCCGCGCAACAAGAACATCCAGAACTCTCCCTCGTAGGTGGCATCATCTTGCATCTCAACCAGCCTGAAACAGCGGACCAAAAGATATTAATGAGTACAAAAGAAGCCAAACAAGATCTCTTTGAATGTGGTCGCAAACGCCCGTTTGTCTTTGATGAGCCTTTCTTTTTAGAATTAAAAGCACATCTACGTAGGCTCCACACCCTCATTCAAGCCGGAGCCTTCTTACCTGAATCTCATGAGATCTTACCTCATATGAAAAAGAAACGAGCACAGACCTGTAAATTTTGTGATTACAAACACCTATGTAGGTATCCAGAGAGGTTTTCATCATGAGTGATATTCGATTAACCCCAGCACAAGAACAAGCCTTAGACATTTCTCAAAACACCCTCGTTGAAGCTGGCGCTGGATCGGGAAAAACATTTGTCTTTGTTCAACGCTTTCTGAGAATCCTTCAGGAAAACCCACGTCTAGATCCGTCTCATATTGTCGCGATTACATTTACCCATCTCGCCGCTGCTGAACTCAAAGAACGCCTCCACCAAGAACTCGTACGCACCAACCTTCCCACACATGAAAAAATGAGAATGATGAAACTACTTAACCATATTCAAATCTCGACGATTCATGGCTTTTGTAGTCGCCTTATCCGGAGATACCCCTTAGAGTTAGGGATAGACCCCTACTTCATTACCCTAGACGAAGAAGGCGCTCAGGGCTTACTAAAAGAGTGTATCGCAGACACCTTATCTCAACGAGCTATACACAGATGCCCATCACTACGACGCCTACTAGATTTCTTTTCCCTCAACACCATTCAAAACTGGCTATTTCAATGCGTATCCCAACTCCAATGGGCACTCAAACACTTTAAAAAAGACACCATCGAAAAAAATAGCTTCGAAGCTGCCCTCAAAGACCTTTTTCTAGACGCCTACGAGAGTTACCAAAAGCGAAAAATAAGCTTAGGGGCCTTAGACTTTAATGATCTACTCCTCTTTGTGACTCGCTTAACTCAGCATCCGTATTGCCTTGAAGAACTACAAGAAACACTTCAGTATATTTTAGTCGATGAGTTTCAAGACACGGACCCGGAACAATGGGCCTTTATTCAAGCTTTATGTGACAGTCGTCACCCTCTTACGAAAAACAAACTTTTCTTAGTGGGAGATATCAAACAATCTATCTATAGTTTTCGTGGCGCCGATGCCCCTAGTTTTTTACGAACTTTAGATGAGTTTGAGGCGTCACTCCATTCACAGGTCGTACATTTAGCTGACAATTTTAGGAGTAATTCTGGACTGCTCAATATCCTAAACCCCGTATTTCAACATGTCTTCGAAAATACGACAGAAGACATAATTCCATATACACCTTTAAATGCTCATAAAGTAAACGAAGGGCATATGGATATCGCCTTTTTGGACAACTGTAAAACACTACGATCAGAAGCTAAATACATAGCATCTTGGATCATTTCACATAAATCAAAACACCCTCACCTGGCCTATTCAGATTTTGCCGTACTTGTCAGACGCCGTGCTCTTTTTTCTCATCTCGAACACGTCTTCGAAGCGGCGCATATCCCTCTCCAATTTGACCAACCCGCAGGGTTCTACCAACTCGATTTAGTCCACGACTTAGCCTCTATCCTCATCTGCTTAGTCGACCCTATGACACGCACTCATTGGGTGCGTGTGTTGACCTCCCCACTCTTTAATATCTCCGAGACCGATATCTTTTCGCTTACACAGTCCAACGACAAAAAAGACCTCTGGACTGCAATCAAAAAAGATACGTCCGAAACCTTCCACCACATAAAAATCCAATTTTCAAAGTGGTTTTCTTTGCAAAAATCACTCCCTCTATCTGAGTTAGCACAGCGAATATGTGTTGATACACAAGCCTGGAGTATTTATCGTGGCGGGCCAGAAAAAGCCGTCGCCGAACCAGCTCTCACGAGTATATTACTCCTTATTAAGGATCTAGAATCCGCCACGCACGGACACACATTTACACTTATCTCTCGACTAGAAAACCTTCTGGGTAGTGAAAAAAGCCCCTCTCACTATTCCCCTGATCTTGGGACGGAAGGTATTAACGTTATGACGATTCATGCATCTAAGGGTCTAGAATTCCCCGTTGTCGTTGTTGCGGAGTGTCATCAAAGCTTCTTTATTCCTAAATCAGACACGCTTCTCCTCTCGTCTCATGGCTTGGCGATTAAACACCCGCACAAAGAGGCCTCTGACGCTCGTAAACAAACATTAAAGACAATGGAGCTGGAAGCCATAGAAGAATCTAAGCGCGTGTTCTATGTGGCCTGTACTCGTGCTAAAGAACATCTTTTATTAACAGGGAGACAGTCTCTCGAAAACCATCTGGACTCTGAAAAAAGACACTCTTTCTTTGACCTATTACACCCCCTTTTAACTCCCGATAAAAATAGCCCTATCAACATTCTTACACAAACCGATAAACAAAATCCCAACTCTAAAATGACGCTACCGCTAAATAAGAACAACCTAGCGGCCGCGTCTCAAAAAGAAAAAGAAGCTCCGCAGATTCACATCCCCAACAAAATTAAACCTCTACACAGATATTCGGTATCCAGTGTAGAAACATTCCTTCAATGTCCTAAAAAATATCATCTCATGGCTCTCGTTACACACCTCCCCGTACTCACAGACTCGGAAGATCATTATGGTCCACGAATAGGTAGCATTACACATCTTGTAATTGAACAAGCTAATCGTCACCCCGACTTACCAACGTCACATATACTAGAACAGTTTAAATCAGAGCTAAATGAAGAAGACACCCGCTTTGTTCTAGATCAAGTTAACCGATATAAAAAATCTGACATATTTCCAGACTGCTCCAGTATCCAGGCACAACACGAAGGGGCTTTTAGTTTAAAGTTTGGACAATCACTCATAGAAGGTCGCTATGACACACTCATCCATGGTAGTGAGATTCGTATTGTTGATTATAAAACAGATGCCTTGGGAGACGCCGATCCGGATGACTATTCTACCTCATATTACTACCAAATGAAGCTCTATGCTCTCGCAGCATTCGAACAGTTTAGGCCCAATGCAGTGACATGCCTTTTATATTATACTCGAACAGGAACGGCTGTTTCCTTTTCCTTTTCATCCAAAACATTAATAGCTTTTAAACAACAGCTTCAAACAGAAAGCTGTCACTATGATCCAAAAAAATTTCGTCCCCCCGCAAAAAAAACCTGCTTAGATTGTCCCTATTTCTCTAAAAACACCCAGTGCCCTACGCATTAAAAATAGAGTTAAAAAAACCTTTTTTATTCACATTTTTCTGACTAGAATCAAGATGTTTAGCTAGCATTCGTTTCATCTTTTTTAGTATAACGGGCTTATCGGCGTATACCTGTCGAATCATTATAATAGATTTAGCACCATCTATTTTTTCTAAAAGGACTTCAATCTGTGTCGTATCAGGACAGAGCTCTAATCCATTCACTAAATACGGAATCATAGCAGGACCAATTTTTAAGATCATTGTTTCAGCCGAAGCCTCCAAAGCAGAGTTCCCAAGCGCATCAACTAAAACAGGAAAACTCTCTTTAGTCCCTGTCAGTTTTAAGGCTTGAAATATAAGGCGTCTGGCACTGGGTTTTTGACCATACAATAAAATAAAATGAGGGATAGCCGGTTTACTCTTTAAAATTCCGAGCAAAATAATCACATTTTTTTGAACATACGGATGTCCCATTGAACTAATGAGCATATTTTCAGATTGGTGCTTTCCGATTGTCCATATTAGATGGACTAAGCGATTACTAATGATCCAATCTGATTTATCTAAGCCCTCTTTTAATAAAGGTAAAATAGGCTCACCTAATTCACTAAGAAGGTCCATAACTTGCTGTCGTAGATATACATTTTTATGACCAAACAACCGAATAGCATCAGGGACAACAGCATGACCAAAGCGAGACAAGGCTTTGTGTGCGTTTTTAGCTACATGAAAATCTTTATCGACTAAGCTTTGAAGTAAGGGTCTAATCGAGCTTGGATCTCTAAGATCTCCCAATTTTTCAGCTACGGCCCAGCGAATGATCCAGTCTTTATCTTTCAGTAAGGGAATAAGAGCAGGAACCCACAATACGTTTCCTTTGATTTTGAGCTCAATGATAGCTTCCCATCTGTCATCTTCATTTCTAAGTTTCTCTACAATTAAATCCAGCTCTGGCAAAGTCATATAACCCTCTTATGTGGGAGATAGGAATGAACTCAATTGAGAAAGTTCCTTCTAGCCCTTTTAATGATTTTTCTGGTAAAACACAAGCATCAAAGCCCATCTTCTCTAATTCTACCAGACGTTTCTTCATTTGCGGAACGGCACGGCATTCTCCGTTTAAACCAACCTCTCCTATCATACCCACTTTTCGGCCTAGAGGCTTGTCTAAAATAGACGACATAATGGCATAGACTATAGCTAAGTCAAGACCTGGCTCCTTTACTTTAAGTCCGCCTATGATGTTAAGAAAAACATCATGTGTTGAGAGCTGAATACCCAATATTTTTTCGAGTGTCGCTATCATTAATGTCGCACGATGAGCATCGACCCCTACTACATTTCTTTTAGCCATCCCAAAATTAGATTTAACCGCTAAGGCCTGAACCTCTACAAGAATCACCCGGCTTCCTTCTAAAATAGGTGCCACAACAGAGCCGGGGCTTGAGAGTGTAGCATCATCTATAAACAACTCCGACGGCTGGAGAACTTCGATTAACCCTTCTTTCTTCATCTCAAAAATAGCGACATCGTTCGTACTCGAATACCTATTTTTGTAACTTCTTAAGAGTCTATAATGTTGATTTCGCTCTCCTTCTAAATACAAAATAACATCCACCATATGTTCCAAAACCTTGGGGCCCGCGATGTGACCATCCTTAGTAATATGTCCTATGATAATCCCAATAGATTCCTGTGATTTTACCCATTGAATAAGTTGTTGAGCACAATATCTGACCTGGCTAATACTGCCATCCACACCAGAGCTATCACTATGGTGAACCACTTGTATAGAATCTAGAATAACAAGATCGGGGGTATAGGTATGCAAAGCTGTTATGATCGCCTCCATATCTGTTTGCGCATACACCATTAAACTCTCCGGGTTTTCGCCTAATCGTCTAGATCTATATTGAATTTGAGATTCTGACTCCTCTCCAGAAACGATCATTACTTTTCGTCCCGCGTTTGCCATCTTTTGAGCCAACTGAAGAGACAAGGTTGATTTACCAATCCCAGGCTCCCCGCCCAACAAGGTCACAGAACCCTTAACAAAGCCTACTCCTAGAAGGTTATCCAGTTCATTAATCCCAGTTTTATAGGTATCTTCTTTTCCCTGCCTCACGTCTTTTAAGAGGATAGGCTGCTTTTTACTCATCTGCCTTGCGACCTTCGCCTGCCCTTTTTCTCTAAAACTCTGTTCTAGTAAGGTATTCCATTCTTTGCACCCCCCGCACTGCCCCTGCCAGCTAGGAGAGATAGCGGCACAGGACTGGCACTCATAATGGATGAAAGTTTTAGCCATTTAGGCCTATAGCTACAGGCTCAGCCGTTTCCTTTTTCTTCGCTTTTGCCGCTTTCACTTTTTTTCTTTTTACAATGCTAAATTCTATTTTTTTGTCTTTAACTGTTGCCGAGACATCAATAGCCGTAGACTGACCTTCTTGAAGCACTTTATCAGCCAGTCTATCCTCAAAATGTTCTTGAATAGCACGTCTCAAGGGACGCGCTCCTAGTTTTTGGTCAAATCCATTTTCCACTAAGTGTTCTTTTACTTTTTTATCGTAGGTAATAAATATTTCTTTTTCTATTAATCTCTCGCTAAGTTTTTTCAGCATGATCTCTACAATTTTTTTGATATCTTCTTTAATCAACGATTTAAAAATAATAATGTCATCGATTCTGTTTAAAAACTCAGGTTTAAACTCGTTTCTTAGCTCCTCACGCATTTTTATTTTTATGGCCTCATACTTCGTTTCATGTTCTTTTGCTGGGTCCACAAATCCAAAGCTGGTTTGTTGTTGAATATATTTACTCCCCACGTTTGAAGTCATGATAATAAAGGTATTTTTAAAACTTACAACTCGGCCTGTGGAATCTGTTAAACGTCCATCATCTAATATTTGAAGAAGAATATTCACAATATCAGGAGATGCTTTTTCTAGCTCATCAAAAAGAATAACAGAATAAGGTTTTCGTCGGACAGGTTCAGTTAACTGCCCGCCTTCATTAAACCCAACATAACCGGGAGGGGAGCCTATCAATCGTGCTACCGTATGTTTTTCCATAAACTCTGACATATCTATACGAATAAGTGCCGCTTCAGATCCAAATAGATAATCGGCAAGTTTTTTAGCCAATTCAGACTTACCAACCCCTGTTGGTCCTAAAAACAAAAAAGAGCCAGATGGACGTTCCGGGTCCTTTAAACCCACTTTTGCACGTTTAACGGCTCTCACTAAAGTATCCACAGCCTCCCCTTGCCCAACAACACTGCTCTCCATTTCTTGCTTCATTTTAAGCAAGCGATTCGCTTCTTCTCTGTTTATTTTTTGGACAGGAATACCGGTCCACATAGAGACCACTTCAGCAACAATTTCTGGAGTTACTTCTTTTTTAAGCTTAGTGAGTTCTTCTTTTGGAAAGCTTTGAATTTTTTTATCTAATTCTTTTAATCTCACATCAAAGGCGTTTAATAACTCAGTATCCTTTTTTTCTTTCGCACCTCTTTTATCGTCTTCAGTTTTCTCTTTTTCTTTTAAAATTTCTTTTAGTTCTTTAGAGACGCTAGACACCCTTAGCATTACTTTTGACGCAGCTTCGTCTATAACATCTACCGCTTTATCCGGTAAAAACCGCTCAGTGATATAACGACTAGATAAATCTACGGCTTCTTGAAGTGACTCATCTGGAATGCTTACTTTATGAAACTCTTCATACCGGGAACGAATACCTGTCAAAATTAGTAAAGCCTCATCTTGAGAGGGTTCTTCTACAAGGATAGACTGAAAACGTCGCTCTAAAGCGCCATCACCTTCAATATGTTTTCTGTACTCATCTAACGTTGTAGCACCGATACATTGGAGCTCGCCTCTTGCCAATGCAGGCTTAAATAAATTAGCGGCATCCAAACTTCCTTCAGATCCACCCGTACCAATGATTGTATGCAACTCATCTATAAAAACAATCACGTTGCCCGCTTTGCGACATTCTTCCATAACCTTTTTAACTCTGTCTTCAAATTCCCCTCTATATTTTGTCCCTGCAACAAGAAGTCCTAAATCTAGAGCTATAATACGCTTGTCCATGAGCCTTTCTGGAACTTCATCATAGGCTATTTTTTGAGCTAGACCTTCAACAATAGCTGTTTTCCCTACGCCTGGTTCACCCGTTAATACAGGATTGTTTTTAGAGCGTCGACATAGTATTTGTAACAGTCGTTCAATCTCTTTTTTTCTACCGACCACGGGGTCCAACTTCCCCTCCATAGCCATCCACGTTAAATCTCGTCCAAAAAGGTCTAGAGTAGGGGTTGGAATGGATGCTTTTGACTTTTGTGAGACGGCTATTTTTTCACCAAGCTGTTTAAAAAGAGTATCCTTAAAGGTTGTAACATTAATACCCAACTCAGCTAAAACACGTGCGGCAATACTCGTAGGGTCTCTGAAAATAGATAGAAATAGATGTTCAACGTTAACATAATTATGGCCTAATTTTCTGGCTTCGTCCCACGCATATGTCAGGACTTGTTTGGCTTGTTGGGTAAAAGGAATATTGCCATAATCTGACGATAAGCCCCCATATTCTAAGCGATCTTCGATGGCTATTTTTATGTGGTCGATTTGAAAGTTTAGCCCTGTTAAAGTTTTAACAACGACATTATCCCCTTCACCTATAATCCCCAATAAAATATGTTCAGTTCCCACATAACTATGATGAAACTTTTTTGCTTCTTCTTGAGCGAGCATAATGGCTTGAATCGCCTTTTCTGTAAATCTTGAAAACATGCTCTAAATAATAAAGGATTTCTGAGCCCTTAGCAATAAATTTAGGGTTATATAGTAACTTGATCTGTCTTTTTGCTATAATGTTTAAATGTTTACTAGCGAATTTGATTACACACTCCCCCCATCTCTTATTGCAAAAACCCCCCTAAAGGATCGTAGTTCTAGTAAGTTAATGGTAATCCCCAATGAAGGCACAAACTTAGAACATAAACAATTTTCAGATATTTTATCTTATTTAGGGCCTAAGGATGTCTTAGTACTTAATAATACTAAAGTAATTAAAGCTCGCTTGTTTGCAAAAAAAAAGACGGGGGCTAGTATTGAAATTTTTCTTGTAAATCCTCTCAACCACACCGATTGGGTCGTCCTTATGCGGCCAGCTAAGCGTGTATCAAGTGGCATGCACCTGTCTATTTCTGAAAGCTTTAGTCTTGAAATTTTAAAAAAAGACGATAAGGGCTATGTGTATGTCCGCTTTCATTTTAAAGGTGATTTTTTTGATCACTTATCCCGAGATGGATTGATGCCTATTCCTCCTTATATTAGAAAAGGGGATGAACAGCGTGTTGATTTTGAAACGGAATATCAAACAGTTTTCGCTAAAGAACCCGGGGCCGTTGCTGCACCTACTGCAGGATTACATTTTACCGATGGTTTATTATCTAAACTTAAAAAAAGGGGTGTGTGTATCGAATACATTACGCTGCACGTTGGGTATGGAACATTTAAACCTGTTACGGCTGAAAAAGTTACAGAACATGTGATTCATGAAGAGCGTTATAATATTGAGCCTCCTACAGCAAAAAGGCTGACTCAATACGTTAAGGATGGAAAGAGGATTGTAGCCGTAGGAACAACAAGTGTACGCACCTTAGAATCAGCGTTTGAAAACAATATGTTTAAAGATGGGGAAAACGTGTCGACACTATACATATATCCTGGGTATAGATTTAAAGTTGTTGGTGGAATGATTACTAATTTTCATTTGCCAAAATCATCACTCCTAATGTTAGTTTCTGCTTTTTCAAGCGTAGCCTTAATAAGGAAAGCCTATCGAGAAGCTATACATCATAACTACCGATTTTATAGCTTTGGAGATGCAATGTTATTACTATGTTAATAAAAACATTATTATTGAGCCTTATTTTTCTTAGCCCGACCTGGGCTGAGTCTTCTGATGTGTCTACACCTAACGTTTCTAACAGTGTTATCACTCAGACTCAGAATGTTCGTGAGAAATTAGTTCCTCCAGTTGCAGCCCTAGCTCCTGTTGATTTGTACACCTTTCTGGGCCAAGAAAACTATAGATACCCCGCCCGTCCGAGAAATAAAACTATGAATTTGGATGTAGGAGGATTCTACGAAGTAAAAGTATCTGGGCGAGATTATACACCTAAAGACCCTTCAGATCATCGGTACCAACGCATTGTTCGTGACCCTGTGTATAATAAAATTCCTCGAGATGTTCTTTTGGGAGCGTCTAAATTAGATATGAAATATAACATTCAAATAGATGGGCAGTTAGATGAAGACCTGACGGTACATTACGATATTGAACAAGAGCCCGATTTTCCAGGCAAGTATGATGTAAAGGTAAACTATAAAGACAAAGAACTCACCTTTTTTCATTACGATGCTGATTTTAATAATGGAGAATTTATAGCTATTAAAAAGGCCTTAAACGGCGCACAGTATTATCAAAAAACACCTTACTCTGAGATACGTGTAGCCATGGGGCGTCAGAGATCGGAACCGAAAAAGTTTTCAACCTTTGGTAATGGGAAAAAGACATACAAATTGGGAAACACCTCTATTTTAAAAGACTCAGTTTCTGTGTGGTTAAACAATTCAAAAATTACAGATAGTTCATACAAAATTAATTTTTATTCCGGTGAAATCGACTTTAATGACCCGCCTCAAAATACCGACTATATAGAAATCGTTTACGAATTTACAAATCCTATTGAAGACTTTTTACCTGTTTTATCTAGAAAAAACTTTTTTGGAGTGCAATACAAATGGCAAACAAAAGACACCTATACCATTGTTAAAAAAACAAAAAAACAAAAAGATCACTTATGGCCAATAATAGTTACAAAAAACAGCTCTGTAAGTAATAACGCCGTAAATGACGCGCTCATAGAAATCATGGAAGAAGCCTCTTTTGGAGTGAGTCTCTCAATCGTTACAGCAGATATAAAAAAAAGAATGCCTTCAACTGTTTTTTTTTTAAGTCAGTTTCCAGTTGTTCTCGGGAGTGAAGAGCTCACCTTAAATGACCAAGTCTTAAAAAGCAATTATGATTATTTCCTAAACCAAAGTAGTGGGCGTATCAGTATAAAAACACCGATATTAAGTAGCGACAGCTTATTCATTACTTATGACACCTACATCGTAACCTCAAGTGAAAAAGATATCATTGGCCAAGGGATGCCAGGCCCCTACCCTTTGGGGGCGTCCTATATTATAGATGGCTCACTTTTAGTTTCCTTAAACGGTGATGACCTAAAAGAAACCCGAGATTTTTTAGTAGACTATGACCAAGGCAAACTTTATTTTAATTATGAGATTAAATACCCCCAAATTATTTCAGTAAAATACGACTCGATTCTAGCTGAAACAATTACAAATAGCGTATCTGAAAAACCTTTTTCTTTAGGGGCCTCTTATTTAACAGAATATGCAAGTTCGCAAGAAGATGAACTTACAAAAAGTATAAGTTCCGAAAACGTAAGCGTTTCGAACAATATTATTACCCTAGAAAACAACCCTATTATCAATACAGAAAACATGGTTATTACGGTGGGTGAATCACGATTAAGCTCATCTGATTATTCTATATATAACGACTATAGTGGAAAAATAAAACTAAGGGACTATAACTCAGGAACCGTTCAAGTTTCTTATGAATATAGACGCAGTTACAGAACAAAGCACACCTTCCAAGGAGACGGTAGAACTGGGGCTTACATTAATGGAGAAGAGGCGTTTACTATACGTGATATTCCTATGAAATATAATGGTATTTCTTTTATTAGGGTATGGGATGGCAGTGAGGAAATTTTACTAGAAAATACGGGAGATAGTTTTACCGTAGACTATGGAGATACCGGGCAAGACATTGAAATTACCTTCTTAAAACAAAACTCGGGGAACCCATATTCAAAGCTCACATTTTACCCAGATGCTGGACAAACTATAACGATTGAATACAATTACACCTCTTCTCAATCCTTAGATCCTGGTGATATTAGCCAGCGTATGATAGGCCTTTCTTTGGGAGGGAATATTACAAATAAATGGAGAATAGATACAGAGATCGCTCTTGCCGACCATAACTTTAGCAAAACCCGCTTAGATCTAGATGCGCCTATTGCTCTAAAAGGAACAGGCGTCGATAACCAGGTCTATAATCTACAAAACTCTAATATTGTTGAAGATACTGAGCTTATTTATATTAACGGTTTATTAATGACGAAGGATACGGACTATATTCTTAATTATATTCCGGGAACAATTAAATTTAGAAACTTAACCCCTGATAAATCTGATGACATTCAGGTAGATTATAAATATTTTGATTCAAGTGGAACAACAACAGCAGGTGAAAGAGAGGACTTTAAATATGCGACAAAGATGACAACGGAATATAAATCAGACGGGTTTAATGCCACCGCTCAATTTAAACATGTAGACATAGATTACTTATCTATTTCACCTATTAAAGAAACGAAGGGAACAACTTTATTTGGAGGAGATTTGAATTGGAAAATAGATAAGCACAACGCTCTAAAATTGGCCTATACTCGTCGAAAAACAGATAAAGCCTCCCTCCAAAATGATAAAAGACGCTACCTCAACCAAGATAATTTAAGTGGAACTGCTAAAATAAGATTTTTTAAATACTTCGATACTCTAAATTCTTTTCACTATAACTTCCAATTAGAAGATATCTCAGATGAAACAGTCTCGTACAATCAACATGCGACCGACACCTTATCTTATAGCTGGCATTCACATTTAAATTTTGGACCTAGTTTTTGGAAAAACGCAGCTGGCAAATCTTTTTCACGCTCTATATCAGACTATATTGATAGAGATGCTCCTACCGTTATTAATACCTCTACACATAAATATTCTTCTACACTATCCACTAGGTCTTTTCCTCTATTAAAAGAAGTCACATTTAAACCCTCCTATAGTAACTCCCTGAGTAATACATACTATTCCACAGCCCCCACCTTTTCATATACTACCCGACAAACCTTTGGCTTTGCCTCTGATTTTAAACCCTTTAAATCTTTAATAGGAAGCGCGAGTTATAACTTAGATAAAATAAATTCAAAGTCTGCAGTAGGCGTAAGTGAAAACGAAACAAGTGTTTTAAATGAAAATTATTCACTGAAATACACACCCAATTCTTGGTTTAACTCTAAATGGAGCTATAGTCATACTGAAAGTGAGAGCCCTCTAAACTCTCAAGCTGGTAAGATTAGCTATGATGAATCTTTATCCATACCCAAATTTTCTGTTTACGGTGCTGTAGCTGCTATGGGAGTTCGTCATAATAACCCTCTTTTAAAGCCATTAAAAGGGTCTTACTTTACGCTATCAGCTTCAGATAAAGAAACCTTTGAAAATAATAATAAAAAATCGTATCACATATTAAATAACACCTATACTTTTAATGATTTCAGTCCTATTTCTGGAGTCAAAATGAGAAAATATAGTATTAATAATAGGCGTACAAATTTAGATAATACAGTTGAAACAGCTACCACATCTGGAAACTATAGTACGTCTATCTTTGAACGTCGTAGTGGAAATCTTTCATTTGAACCAAAAACACCTATATTACGCCTATTTAGCTATTCATACAGCTTTGAAGAAAACATAGATTCTAAGAAATCGGAAACTCTTGCGCCACACACTACCGGGAATAGAACTATTGTAGAAAACCCCCTCTTTGTAAGAAACCAACATTTAAATTTAAAGCCTCTTTCTTTGGCTATTCCAACACCTTTTGGATCCTTTAATTTAGGAAATTTAACTCTATCTATTCAAGAAAATTGGAATGATAATAAATACACAAGCATTACATCTGAAGTTCCATCGGATAGAGAGGTCTCTGTAGTGTCTCGTACAGATGACTCTACATTATCCCGTATCTACACATATACAACATCCGTATCTCCCTTTAACCTTTTTACACTTAAAGGAACCCTAGTAAGTTCTAACTCAACTATTTTTAGAAATACAAATTCAGACGGGTCGACAACCTTTAAAGACGGAAGAAACTACACTTTTTCAAGCTCTTATTCCCCCTTTAAAAAAATTAACTTTATAGCTAAATACAATCAAAACAGAAATACTCAATATATATCTCCTAGTTTAAATATTTCTCATAATGAGTCGGTAATAGCTTTTGAAAATCGTGATTATACTGATTTAACGTCATACCAAAACACATTAACTACCACACACTCTCTAAACTCTACTTTCAGCCCTTTTTCTTTCTTATCACTACGTGCGGGGATGAGTGTTTCAAATATTAAAGAATCTCATTTCACAGAAACTACAAGTAAAGATAATGAAATAATAGAACAAGAATCCGGCAATACAGGAGCTGTTGTAAGACCTATAAAAAACATGGGTATTTCTTATGATTACACTATTAAAAAAACACGAAACTTAGGTTCTATAGAAACAAGGGTCAACGAAGGTTACACAGGTTTAACCTCTTTAAAATATACACCTATAAAACGAAAAGGGTTTCAAATAGATATCAAATATACAAGAAAAGATAATTGGGGTTTTGGATTAAACTCCTTAGATAACTCAGGTTCTGAACAAGGCTCAGGGCAAAGTCTAGAGACTACAATTATACAACAAGATAATACAGAAGAGTTTGGATCTTTACTTCTAAATATAGATATTCCTATTACACGTAGCCCCTTTATTCAGAGCTTTAGAATTGAAGGAGAAGGCTATTTAAAAAAAGTAAAGGATAGACGTGATGCTTATAAAGAAGGGGCTGAAAACTCCTTAGAAATTGGTGGTTTTTCCATAAAGGGAACCTTACTCTTTTAAAAAAGATCTTTAGCGTTTAATTTGCTATACTATCCGTCTATGAGATCTCTCTTATCTATACTCCTTTTTTTAACGATAGTTACAGCGTCTAGTCATGCCTCTTTAAGCATACGCCCCCTTACACAACATAGCGTCTCTATAGATGATAAAAAAGTATCATTATATAGCCCTGTTATGATTGTAGATAATACAAATTTTATACCTATAAGAGATATTTTATTTCTATTAAAAGCCACATTAAAATATAAAAGAAAATCAGATTCTTACGTCTTAAAAACACCGGTATCTACCTGTATCTTAATTCCTAATTCCAAAGAAATATTAATAAATGGTAATCGTCATTTTTTAACGCAGTCTATTCGCAATATAAAAGGACGTATTTATATTCCTACTGAAGAGTTTCTACGCTTTTTAGGTTATAGCTATAAGCATGAAAAAACATCTATTAGTATCCATACATCAAATAAAAAGTATATATCTGATTCTATTTCAACAAGTATAGGATATTCTGAATATGATTTATTTGATAATACTAATATACCTAAACTTCGTTCTTCTCAAGAAATAAAACTATCATTATTTAATAAAAACTTTAATATTTCATCCTCTTTTTTTTATGATAATAAAGAGTTATATGTCCATATGTTTCCTATATTAGAATCCTCAGGTTTTAATATAAAACACACAAATAAAAAAGAGATAAATATAAGCTATAACACCTCTACATATTTATTTAATTTAAAAGAGGGTACTGTAGATATAAATACGCCTCACTCTCATAAAAAGATACATTTACCGTCTCCTGTTATATATAAAGACGGACATCCTTTCATTAGCTTCAAATCGTTTGTATCTGTCTTGGATTTCGGTGTATTTTTTAATAAGTCCACTAAAACTATACACCTTTTATCACGCATAAATAATGTGTCCCAATATGCAGATAAGAAAGGCCCTTCTTTTCTTATCCATTCATCTCATATACTTTCTTCCTCCAAATCACTCCCTATGGTATGGACAAAGGGTTATTATATAGATATTCCAAACTCTTATTCCACTCTTAAAAAATCAACATTTAATCCAAAAGGAGTTCCTTTTTCATCTATAGAAACGACACAATATTCACCCACAACAACGCGTATTAGATTTATATCAAAAACTCATTCCAAATATCCAAGCTTTTCTCCAACTCCCGATGGATTATCAGTATATTTGATTAGACTGGATGTTGCCTGATATTTCAGGAATCGAAATTTGCCGTCAAATACGTGCTAATAAGTCTACGATTAATCTACCAATAATAATGCTTACAGCTCGTGGTGAAGAAGAAGATA
>CALLLO010000045.1 GCA_938082985.1 uncultured Candidatus Marinamargulisbacteria bacterium
TATTGTATCCGGGCTTGAGTCAAACACATTACAGTTTTTTTCTGATCTTTATACAAATAACTATAGGTTGGCGATGATTACTTATATTGACGAATTACCAGAAAAAAGTTTTTTTGATGGAAGAACCGCGTATGAACAACGCGTCATTTCAAGATCCAAATTAGCACATTTTTCAGAAGATAAACCAAATGCTATTTTGTTTAACTTGGTTTTCGTTGGTCATGTTAAAGCATTATTCCATGATGTAGAACCAGCTGTGCAAACTCATTTTTTAGACATGCTACATCATGCAACTCGTCAAAGTTCTCCTGAAGAACAAGCCACTGACACTAAAGAGATTAAATTAAGAAAACTTGAACTGAGTAAAGATTTCGTGAAAGGCCTTAATTATGCAAATAACTTTGTGTATCGCGAGTATGTCTTAGATAGAGTAGGAACGACAGTAAGTACTATGGAGAATCCAAATTTTTCTAAAGTAATTGAAAGTGTATCCCGGGCATTATTAGATATCACATCTTTAGATCAGGCACATCTAAATAAAGTGACTCAATATAGCTCTCCTATAGGTACATATGAATCTGGTAAGAAAGCCTTCGAAAGTATACTTGAGAAGGCATTATCGGCCCCAAATCCTAGATTATGGAGTACGCCAAATATTGAAGAAGGGCTTTTACACTTATATTGTTACGTAGAATATCCTATTTCTAAGTATGAAGAATGGGTCCTAGATCTTAATCAAGATAACCCACACAGTTCAACAGAATTGATGCGCACAGTTTTTAAAGGCATAACTAGAGACGGGGCAAGTCTAAAGAATGTCACTCAAAAAACTGTAAAAGAAGGTTTTGATTATCTTATGAACCATGGATTTTCCTTTATACAACATAGCCAAAAGGCTGTCATTTTGGCTGCAATTCAAGCTGTATTTGAGAAAAAATGTTCTTTTGCAAAAGTTGGCACAGGCCAAGGAAAATCCTTAGACTTATCCTTACTTGCTTTAAATTATGCAAAAGAAAAGAAGCGAGTGTTTGTGTTTACCTGTTACAACCATCTTGCCAAACGTGACCATGAACGGTTTAAGCCCTTTTATGATAACTTTGGCGTTAGTTCCGCTTATTTTGATAAGGACAGAACTACTGCCTATGATGAATTGATTATTTACGCAGACTTAAGCACCTTTATTACTAGTTATTATGACAGAGTAGATAGGATGATTAAAGGCAGTGATGCCCAAGAACACCCTATCTTTAGGGGAGCCGACGTTGTTTTGTTAGATGAGTTTGATTCACTTATCTTAGACTCTGAATTATATGGAAATACAGTTAAAGACTATTCAGCTTTATTTAAACTGGAGCGTTTACCTAATACTCAATTTGCAAAAGAGAACTTGGTACACGAACTCATAAAGAAAGGGGGAATGGGGCCTTTTTTCGAAAAAATGGAAATGTTGGCTTTACTAAAGCCTTTTGAGGCCTGGATCAGTGGTTGGGGAATAAGCAAAGGAAATACTGGTCATGATAAATTAGGACAAGAACATAGTTATATAGGGGGAGGGTTATATGAATTAACCCAAGGTAATTTCTACCTTTACTCTTCAAAATTACAAGTGCTTCCTTATTTGATGCAGTTTGACACCGTAATAGGATTATCCGGAAGTATTTCTGTAAAGGGCATGACTAAGTTAGATAAAGTTATTCAAAAGCTAAGAGGAAATCCAGAAGAATCGACTCAAACCTTTTCATATTCAGAAATGCCTCCATTTTTTGGTCCGCATGAGCAGAGACGTGTAAGTTGTATTGAAAAAGAAAATTTAAATTCTTCGGAATGGAATTCTGACATAATAGAAGATATTTCTAGGGCTATACATAAGGGGCAGCCTGTTCTCGTATTTGGAGATATTGGTGACGAGGACGGGGGGTGGGACACTCTCAAGCAAAGGCTATCAGAGCTTGCTCGACACTTAGGCTGTTATTTTAATGTGATAGATACAGAAGACAGTTTACGAGCAAATGAGGATGAGATCTTGACTAAAGCTTGCCATAAAAAAACTATTACGCTGTCTAGTGCCATTGCAGGGAGAGGTGCGGATTTTAAACCCGGATCGAGCATTGATTTAGTCGGTGGCTTACATGTTCTGATTACCGCCGTTGATAGTTACGAACTCTATGAACAAATGAAAGGTCGAACAGCAAGATTGAAAAACAAAGGAAGCTTTTCTACCCTTTTAAGGGGACGTTTCCCAAAAGAGAATGGGACCCCTTTAGAACTAGTTGATCTTAAAAAAGATTTAAATATTGTCACTAATTTAGTTCTAGATCATTTGAAAATACTAAAAGACAAACAGAGTTTTAAAGCTTGGTTACTTTTAAATAATTTTTTGATGAGTCTAACTAAGTGGCCCTCTAAATTAGAAAGTCAAAAAACTAATTTAAAAAGGGCAGAATTTATTATTCAAGAGTTTTTATCACCAGAATCAAAACGAAAAGACTTAAGGGATGGTAAATTTTATGAGTAGCTTTACGACAATCCTATCTAACAAACTTGAAAATAAAGTCAGCTCGTCTATCTTATTTATAAAAAGCTTGTTAGGATGTTTCTCCTATGACATATGCGTATACAACTATATACACACATCTTCTCTGCCGCCTTCCCGTTTGGGGACTTTAAACACATGCCAATAATTGGCTATTTTTCACATTACAAAAATCTACTATAATAGACCTACTTAAGGAGAAGATAATGTCTCGACATATAAAAATATTTGATACTACATTACGTGATGGGGAACAATCCCCAGGCTGTTCAATGAACAAAGCTGAAAAATTGGACGTCGCTTTTCAATTAGAAAAGTTAGGTGTTGATATTATTGAAGCTGGCTTTGCTATTAGTTCTAGAGGCGACTTTGAATCTATCGAAGCTATTTCAGAAAACATTAAGAACTCTCGAATATGTAGCTTGTCTCGAGCTATAAGGCCTGATATTGAAGCCGCTGCCAATGCTATTCGTAAAGCTGAATCACAGCGTATTCATACCTTCATAGCCACTTCGCCTATTCATATGGAACATAAATTAAAAATGAGCCCAGATAAGGTTGTTGAAGCGGCAGTTGGCGCGGTTTCTTTTGCCAAGTCTTTCGTTAGTGACATTGAATTTTCTTGTGAAGATGCTGGACGTTCTGACTGGAATTTTTTGGTTCGTGTCTTTAATGAAGTTATTAAGGCTGGCGCTACAGTTTTAAACGTACCTGACACAGTTGGATATCAAACTCCTGAAGAGTTTGGGGCTTTGATTAAATATTTATCAGACAACGTATCAGGTATTGAAAATGTAGATATATCTGTTCATTGCCATAACGATTTAGGCTTGGCTGCGGCGAACTCTTTGTCTGGCGTTTTGAATGGTGCTACTCAGATTGAATGCACGATTAATGGTATTGGTGAACGTGCGGGAAATACGGCTTTGGAAGAAGTTGTTATGGCTATTAAAACTCGTGAAGATTCCTACAACTGTCATACAAACATTAATACGAAAGAAATAACAAAATCTTCTCGTTTAATATCTAGTATCACAGGCTCGATTGTTCAAGCGAACAAAGCTATTGTAGGGGCTAACGCCTTCGCTCATGAAGCCGGAATACATCAAGATGGGATCTTAAAGATGAGACAGACTTATGAAATCATGGACGCTGAAATGGTGGGGTTAACAACTAACTCATTGGTTTTAGGTAAACATTCAGGTCGCCATGCTTTTGTTGCTCACTTGAAAACATTAGGTTATGACTTAGAAAAAGAAGCTAGTGAAAAAGCTTTTGTGAGATTTAAAACTTTAGCTGATAAAAAGAAAACTATTCGTGATGATGACTTGCATGCGATAGTCTCGGACGACTCTCAGCAAACTATTGAAACGTATGTTTTAGAGGGTGTAAATGTTCAAAGTGGGACGAGCACAACACCTACAGCGACAGTTACTTTGAGTAAGAACGGGTCTCCTGTTACGAAAACAGAAACTGGAGACGGCGCTGTAAATGCAATTTATTCTGCCATTGATGCAATTATTGGTGAGAGTGCTGACTTGGAGGACTACATTATTCAAGCTGTAACTGAAGGAATTGATGCTTTGGCTGACGTCACGGTTCGTATCAAAGAAAACGATAGAGTGTTTACAGGAAAAGGGTCTTCTACAGATGTTTTGGTAGCCTCTGCCAAAGCTTATTTGATGGCCATTAACAAAAGAATTAATCGTCGAGACAACCCACGCGTTAAGGCGCACATATAAAAGGAGTCATCATTGTGACAGAATATAATATTGCAGTTATTGGTGGAGACGGAACAGGTCCTGAAGTTATTAGAGAAGCTAAAAAAGTACTTAGAGCGGCTGAGAAACATGGTATTTCGTTTAATTTTACGGATCTTCCTTATGATGGGACACGTTATATAGAAACGGGTGAAACCTTATCTGATTCTGAGATTGAAGGGCTAAAGAATTACGACGCTATGCTTTTAGGCGCAATTGGGCATCCTGATATTAAACCTGGGATTCTTGAGCGTGATATATTACTGAAAATGAGATTTGACCTTGACCAATATATTAACCTTCGTCCGGTAAAACTTTACCCAAATGTAGATACGCCCCTAGCCTATACGACACCTGATAACATTGATTATGTTGTGATACGTGAAAACACGGGTGGATTATATACGGGTAAAGGAAGCTGTGAAAACAAAGGAGCCGCTGATGAAATAACGACACAGGTTATGGAATATTCTCGTAAGCAGGTAGAGAGATGCGTGCGCTATGCCTTTGAAACAGTTCGTAAACGGCATTCTATAAACACACCATGGAAAGGGCTTTCAGCCGAAGAAAACGAGAAAGGTTTTATAGGAAAAGTTACACTTTGTGGAAAAACGAATGTACTCACATACGTATTTGATTTATGGCAACGAGTTATGGACGAAGTCGCTACAGAGTATCCCGACATTGTGAACGACTATGTCCATGTAGATGCCGTGTGTATTTATATGGTTGAAAGCCCAGCTAGATTTGATGTTATTGTAACGGGCAATATGTTTGGCGATATCATTACGGATTTGGCTGCGGTTACTCAAGGAGGGATGGGTGTAGCTGGAAGTGGAAATATTAATCCTGAAGGTGTTTCTATGTTTGAGCCTATTGGCGGGACGGCTCCAGCCTTTACAGGTCTTAATCAAATTAACCCTATAGCGGCTATCTCTGCTGCGCATATGATGTTAAGTCACCTGGGTGAAAACAAGGTGGCAGGAATTATTGAAGAAGCTAAAATATCTGTAATTAAAAAAATGGACTCGATGTTAGCGGCTAAGATGGGCTACAGCACCACTGAAATTGGAGATATGGTTGCTGATCTTGTGTAATGCAAGGTAAGCAAAACTTACGACACCACATGTCTGAGCTCAGAAACGCTCAATCTAATGAGGACGTAGAAAAAAAATCCTTACTTTTATCTCAAAAAATTAGAAAACACGACTGCTACAAAAAAGCTACAAACATAGCGTCTTATATCTCATGTAATAAAGAAATTGATCTAGGCCTTTTACACGGCCACATATTCAAAGAAAATAAGAAACTTTTTTTACCTAAATTTTTCAAAAACACATACGTACTCGCTGAAGTTAGGGATTTATATAAAGATCTGATGCCAGGAAAATTTGGCATTAGCGAACCTACAGACTCATGTAGAATCCTCTTGCCAGAGCAACAAAACAATATAGATCTATGGCTAATCCCGGCTCTAGCATTTAGCTTAAAGGGAGATCGTCTTGGACGCGGTGGTGGCTACTATGATCGACTGCTTGAACATGCCCGAGGTTATAAGTTAGGCGTCGGATATGACTTTCAGAGGGTTACTGAGCTACAAAGTGATAACCATGATGTAGCTATGAATGAGCTACTTCTTATACAGTTACCTTCTTAAATAAGAGGACCTCCATATCCCAAAAAAATCGTCCTTCACTTAGAACGTTAATGACCATGCACGAGTAGTGTAACTTCTCTTCTATAAAAGGTAAGCGCTCAATATCCCCATACTTGAAAAAAACTAGAGAGAAATAGCCTAAGGCAATAAGGCCTCATAGTCCTCAATCGAGCGACATAAAGGTAAGCGATTAAAAATGGCTTCGTAATATTGAACAGGATTCAAACCATGATGCTTGGCAGTCAAAATCAAAGAGAAATGAACACCCAAAGAATCCGCTCCTGCTTGAGTCCAAGCAAATAGAAAATTCTTTCGCCACATAACGAAAGGCTTGCTATCACGCTCTGTCGCATTATTATCAATCTCAACACGTCCATCTGAGAGAAAAACGACAAGTCCAGCCCAATGCCATAAGGCATAGCGAATGGCTTTGCCAATCGGTGAGTGAGGTAAGGTTAACTGTTCATGCTCAATCAACCACGACTGCCACGTTTCAAGTATCGGGCGACTATAGGTGTCACGATAGCTTTGTTTGTCCGGGGCACTGAGTCCTTGCTCTGTCATTTTTTTCTCAATCGCATACAAAGGGCGATACACCTCACGTAATACCGTGGCTGCCAAACCAGGGTTCACCTTCTTTTTTCCTTTTGTCCTCGCTTTCTCAATTTCTTCAAACTTCCGCCTACCATGCGCATGACAATAACTCAGCGTCACAGTCTCCTGCTCCGCTATGCCATTAAATGTAGGCGCCGCATCGCAATGAAGAACCCCTTTAAAGCCAGCTAAATTATCCGTGACAAAGTCTCGATGTGTATAAATATGGGGCCTGTAATACCCATTATATTCATATAGACTCACTTCTTTTTCAGGTGGCCCGCCTCGTATACAGTAGGCATACGATTTCGTTTCAGGATGTCGCCTGGTTACTGCAGTACCTGCAAAATTGTGGCATCAATATACCCAATATCATAGCCAATAGTTTCATCTTTCATGAGATTAATTAAGGGCTGAAGTTCGTCAGATAACTGAATCATCCATCGTGCCAGTGTATGACCCGGTATCCGCCACTGATGTTCACGTTCAATTTTTTGTTCGAGATGATATAAAGGCTGACGATCTAGCACCTTAGATATCGCAATATGCGCTAGTAAGCTATGAAAACCAGATAAAAAGATTGAGCAGTTAGAAGCAAAGGTTAAGCAATTAACAGGCTATGTCGGCGAACTGACGGTCGAGTTAAAAAAAACAGAGGACGAGCTAAAATGGCTCGATTCATGACGCAGAAACGCTCTCAGTCTCAAAATAGTTTAGATGCCCCTATTTTAGTGCGCATATGCGCGATAAAATCGGATCATCCTCTCTGGGGTTATCGACGCATTTGGGCGTATAGAGATAATCAGGTTATTGGTAAAAACAGAGGGTACAGACTGATGAAAGAACACGTACTTTTAGTCTATAAAAATCAACGATTAAAGGCTAAACGCTATTCAACACGACCGAAACCAAGAGCTGTACTTCCTAATCAATATTGGGGAACAAATATGACTAAGGTTAAGATTTATGGTTGGGGTTGGGTCTATGTTCATATTGTTCTGGATTGGTATACAAAGGAGATAATCGGACATTACACGTCTTTATCTTCCAATGCTGGAGATTGGCTTGAAGCTCTACACATAGCCGTTAATAGAGGTTTTAGGCATAAGCGCTAACTTAATAGGTATTGCTCATAATATACTGACTGTATAAATTAAGGCGGGTGTTATGTGGAAGAAAACAAGCTTTTAAGTGAAGATTGGGAGATTGTACAAAGTTTACTACCTGAAGGATGGGAATCTCTTGCAAAATCAACAGGCTCTATCAAACGAATGCGAGGGCATAAGGATGTGGGGTCATTATTGCGAACGCTATTGATGCATGTCGGAAAGGGGTATTCACTACGAGAAGCGTCAAGTAAAACAAAGATAAGTGGCCTGGGGCAAGTATCTGATGTCGCGCTAATGAAGCGATTGAAAGGATCAGAAGAATGGCTTAAGGAAATGTGCAAAGGATTGCTACAAGAAAACGGAAAAAATCTTAGCGAAGCGAAAGAGTCTATACGCCTATTTGACGCAACCGTTGTAACGGAGCCGGGCAAGACAGGCAGTCAATGGCGTATTCATTATAGTATGAATATTCCCTCACTCGATTGTGATTATTTTAAAATAACCAGCACAAAGGGAAAAGGAGTTGGTGAAGGTTTTTCTCAATACGATATTAAGCCTGGCGATTATATTATAGGGGATCGTGCCTATGGCCGAAAATGTGACGTTGGCATTGCCCATTCAAAAGGAGCAAAAGTATTAGTACGCGCT
>CALLLO010000046.1 GCA_938082985.1 uncultured Candidatus Marinamargulisbacteria bacterium
TCATCTCCCAATTCATCTCCCAATTCATCTCCCAATTCATCTCCCAATTCATCTCCCAAAGATATCCCATCCATAGGAAGACAGTCATTCATTCTAGAATAAATACTCAAAGATTCACGCCCCGGGTCTCCCAATCGCATAAAACGGTCAACAATCACAGTTTCTTCAAAATGTTTGGCTAAATAAATAATATCCGACAATCTCTCTTTAGGGCTTACATACGCCTCCGCATACAAATCCACATGAGAAGTCCCAACATACTCGCCATCTTCCATCGTTCCCTCGATTTCTAAATAGATCGGGTAACCTTCCAAAGGCTTCAACTCTTTCTTCTTTTCTTTAAATCCTTGAGGCTGTCCATTTTCAAATAATATTTCAGGTTTTAACAGTGGATGCTTCGCAGAAAGGCGAATAAGATACGTGCTTGATTTTATACTATGAAAATTTTCATGAAATACAACATACAAACGTCTTTTTATTTGTGATAACAAAAGTTGAGAAAACATGGGCAAAGTATAGCAGCTTCTCTCTTTCATAAACATATTCAAACTACTTTGACACACAAAATTACAAAAAAAACCGTCTAGATAGCCCTATTCCCTCATACTAAATTTACTGCCACTGCAATGAATTTTTAAAATCTAATTATTTTGAAATATTTTCAATTAAAGAAAAGATAGAAATCTAAACTACCTATAGGTATAATCTTTCTATGCAATCTTCTAATAAATACGCTTACTATGAAGATATAAAAAAAACACTACTTAGCGAAGGCTTTATTGTAAACCCTTATAGAGATATAAATTATGGTATCCAATTTGTCGTTTTTTTAAACGACGAAAATGCTCTTTTACGTATTTATGAGGGTAAAAAAGGGATTCGTCTAGATTTCTCTCAGGTTAAAAACGACTCTCTCTCTACAAAAATAAGCACATTGATCGGAATCGATGAAGCTCAAAAATCAGGGCCAAAAAAGAAAGTCATTCCTGATGTCTATATGGATGATAACAAAATGGGAACAAGCCCATCGACAGACCCTGCAGAACTCATCGGTATAGATGAATCTGGCAAAGGTGATTACTTTGGGCCTCTCGTTGTTGCATCTGTTCATGTAGATCCTGAAAAGTCTCTCCAACTAAAAGAATGGGGTGTCATGGATAGTAAGAAACTCACTGATGAGACAATGGCCGTTCTCGCTGTTAAAATCAAACAACTCTGCCACCATTCCATTGTCTCAATGGGAAACACGAGTTACAACGAAGTCTATGAACAGTTCAAAAACCTCAATCACATCCTTGCATGGGGCCACGCACGGGTCTTAGAAAGCACACTCAAACATGTCAAATGTCCCTATGCCCTTTCCGACCAATTTGGAAAAAAAGACCTAGTAGAAAATGCCCTAAAATCAAAAGGAGTAAAAGTCACCCTCTTCCAAAGACATAAAGCTGAAGATAACATCGCTGTAGCCGCCGCGAGCATTTTAGCTAGAGACGGCTTTGTTCAAAGCATTAAAAAGATGGAAGAAAATTTTAAATTCGATTTTCCAAAAGGTTGTTCTAAACGCACCCTAAAAGCCGCGATAGAATTTTGTCAAGAATTTGGAAGAGAACATCTAGGTAGTGTGTCTAAAATGCATTTCGTTGTCACCAAACATGTCGATGACTATTTAAATCGCAAATAAACAAAGTCAAAAAAACTCTATATAGTATAACTTCCGGAATTTAAAAGAATAGATTGAGCCAATAACAAGCGCATCATATCAGATAATCGGGACGCATCATCACTCTCTCTTTCTATATTCAAATCAACAGGATAATCCGTCAGGGACGACTCTCCAATATTAATAACCACAAGCTCGTAAGGCTTACTTAAAAGCTTTAAAATTTCGGCTTCTTGGTCGTCCAGTTCACTAATCGTCGTAATAACAATCTGCCCAGAATCGGTAAGTAAGTGAGCCGTTTCACCTAACTGTCTCACATGAGCATCTCTGTCTTCTACTTTGTGAGATTGATCCGAACTCAAGCTCATCGTGAGGTTAGAAACACCCAAATAATAGGCCGCACGACCTTGCTTGAATAATTCTAGTTCCACACTGGTCGCCAGCTCTGTTTTTTTAGTCCCTTCAGCACCCGTTATCACAATCAGCTTTGGGTTTTGTTGAAATCTACTCGCTCTGTCTTTATGAGAAATGTCGCCCCTCTCCCATTTAAACTCTCGTTTTTGAATATAATCTTCAATACGACTCTTACTATCTTCAACAAGATCCGTAATAATCCCACCACCCGAAATTTCATAATCATCTACAATAACAAAACGCCCGGTATCTTCAATATCACTTATCCTGTCAAACGCGATAGGTTTAGTCGTTTGTAAAATTACTTCCGCAACATCATGTCGATCTATCTGTTTCTTAGTCGTCGTCGTCGTTAAGTCTGACGCATCTAATACCTTTAATATTTTTTTAATATAAACAGGCTGTCTAGCCGCCCCGAGTTTAATCTTATATCGCTTATCCATAATCATAGGATTTTTGCCTAACCAAAAAATGTTTGTTTTAAACTCATACCCCGATAAAAGTGCTGGTTCCTCTACTTTACACATAATCTCCCCAGGCTTAGTGTAAATCTGAGTCTCTAAAGTAAATCCAGTTGCATAACCAGAAGATATACTTGTTTTCTTTTCTATATTAAAACCTTCGATAGATTTTATCGTAGATTTTTTTTGAGACGGGTAAAAAACGACATCGTCACCTACAGAAATAGTCCCAGTATCCACGGTCCCAGTTACGAGGCGTCTATCATCATCTTTTTCAGTAAACTTATAAATGTCCTGAACCGGCATTCTGAAAGGCTTATTGTCTTTCCCCGCTTCTTTTTCACAGGAGTCTATCAAAGTTAACACGTCTTTTCCTGTGTACCACGGCATTTTTTCAGGAGCCGTAATGAGTCCTTGGCCATGAAAAGCAGAAATAGGAACAAAGGCGAGTGGCTCAACACCAATCTCTTTAAGAAACTCACGATACTCTTTTTCTACAGCATCAAAACGATCTTGGTCGTAGCCGACCAAATCCATTTTATTTACAGCGACGATGACCTGTTTTATCCCCAACATAGATAATAAATATCCATGCCGACGACTGTTCTCTCTCACGCCTTCTTTAGCGTCTATAAGAAGTAAAGCTGCCTC
>CALLLO010000047.1 GCA_938082985.1 uncultured Candidatus Marinamargulisbacteria bacterium
TTAGCTAAGCTCTATTAAGCTTTGTGCTCTATAACCACCCGTTGTGTGAGCGTGCAAACCTACCAAACAAATTTCCATATAAAGGGCCCTTGACGGGGCCTGTTTTCTGTTCAGTTTTGCAAGAAATTAAAACAAAGGGAGCCAGAAAAATGGAGAGAAGAAAAAAGGCCTGTGTAGGCATAGTAGGAAGTCGGTCGTTGCCGTCTGTGTGTGAGAAGAAAGTCAGAGACGTGGTGTCGTATCTGTTGCAAAAAGAGTATCGCCTTTCCTCGGGAGGTGCCGTAGGCGCAGACCAGTTTTGTGTGGAGGCTTTGCTTCAGCAAGGGCAGTCATCTCGCTGTGTGGTGTACAGTCCGTGGCGCTATTACTCTGCTTTTCCAAAGACTATTCAAGCCATGATGAAACAGTTCAAAGAACAAGGCGGGTCTATTCAGTGGGGACCATGTGGGGCCAACACCTCGTACCCAGTTGCTAGGTTAGCTTTTTTAAACAGAAATAAAATCTTGGTAGACAACTGTACCGGCATCGTTGCTTTCATAAACAAAGACTCTCGAGGGAGTATCTTCACAATCAAAGAAGCTCTCAAAAGAAGAAAGAAGGTCGTTGTTTTCCCTTTTGAGTGTGCGCCTCCTTCTGTTTTAGGCTTCGTCTGGCACAAGATTCGTTGTGCAGGTCCTTGGCAGGGTTCTTTTGTTGCTAAGCCTTCTAAAGGGGCTCAGTCATGAGCCTTAAAAGAAAGATAAAAGCTATAAGACTAATCAAAAGAACAGGGAGGTTTCTTCTCGGCCAAGGCCTCCAGTTTGTCTTTGGGCTTCTTTTCTAAGAAGCTCAGGGCCATTAACCGCACCGCCCAATGGGGGTGGGCTCGCATGACTCGTTTCAGGGTTACGTATGTGAACGGCTGTTTTTTCTAATTTGTTTCTTAAATCTAGTTTTGGGGCCTCTTACAAGATCTCAATGCACTAAAAGACACCGCCCCAAATGGGGGTTGGGGCTAGTAACGTATCCGTACCAAAGTCCCCAATCTCGCCTTCTTTCTTCTCTTATATATTACTTACAAATATATATACATGAGGTTTACGACAAAATATAAAGGAATGCCAAAATAAAGAAGTATCTTAAAACAATAGTCCTTACACTCGTTTTTACAGTCCTGACTTCCTGTAAACAACTCAGAAACATGAATGTCATCTGCGGAGGACTCTAATAACTTAGATCCTTTATTTGCTATTACCCTTACGAATTCACCCAAACGGCTAATTTCTGAGGATTCTCTCGAATAATAAATGTAATGCATTATAGCTACAAGCAACACAAACCCCGTCATTTCTACTGAATGACCTTCTTCTAAAACATATTTAAAAGCGAAGCTATAAGCCCAAAAAATGCCTAATACAGATGCTTTCTGCAAGTTTGAACGTCGTCCTATCTCCGCTTTTGTTGCATTAAAATCCGCTATTAAAAAATCTACTTTTTTATCCGTCATTATATTTTTCATCTTTATACTCCTATTTGTTACCTTATCTACCTTATATCACTTCCAAAGTATCTTTTGAGCTTTCAGGCTCTCTTCTGCTATCCTAAAACACATGTCCTCCTGTAAGCAAGATTTACCCTTTTCCGTCCTCCCAACTGGTTCACATCCCAGTTTTTTGTGCGGGTATATGGGCGTTAGGGATAGTATGGGCTTTTCGGTTTCACATGCAGAATCGAAGGTCGGTTGGGTCAATTCTCAGTCGACTATTATTGGTACGGAGCGGGTGTCTATTGGGGCGGATACATTGAAACTTTCAGGGGCTGTCATTGGCCAAGGAACCGTTGAGCAAGTGGAAGATAAATTTGGCAACAAAACAATTGTAGCTGGAAGTTTTGTCGATGGTGGCAACATGAGTATCGACGTGAATGAACTCATCGTGACGGATATTGAAGACATAGACGAAGCGAGTAGTGAGTCCTTCGCATTCTCGACAACACGAGGCAGTGAGAGCACGAAAAACGACCCAACAACGACACCTAAAACATCGAAGTTTTTTCCAAATAAAGGGAAAGAAAAAAGAAGCTTTGGAGCAGGAACCTCAACTATTGGGATAGGGTCTAGCGGACATACAAAAGAGCAGATGACACGAGGAACACTTGGAGCTGCGACGATTACCATAGCGGGTGAAACAGTAGGTGACGACGATGTGGCGTTGGCTGGGGTGAATCGAGATGTGAACAACTCGCAGGAGATTACGAAAGACGAGGTTCAGAGTGAACTGTCTGTCGATTTGACTGCTAAAAATGAATACTTTGCTGAAGATGGATTGAAGAAGTTTGGGTCGGATGTGAAAGATATTGGGACCTTGGTCTATACGAAAGAGAGTGGCTTGGGTGGAAATACTAAGCAAGCGGCTGTAAATATAGGGAAAGCTGCTCAGAACTTAGGAACAGCCGTTAAAGACAATTTAACTGGCAACGGAAAAGACGGGATCTTGGAAGATTACAGAAGCAAAATTAGAAACCAAGAATTGGGCCTTCAAACAAAGATGGATGAAGACTTAAATGAGGCTATAGAAAATCTATCTGAAAACCCAGAAGAAGCAAAACGACAATTAGAAAAAGTTGCTAATTTGGCAGCGGCAGCGAACGGTATCGACGGCGATGTTGATATTGAATTTTACAATTCCGAAGATGGAAATATGGGTGCGCATAAAGAAGGTAAGATTTATATCAATCTAGCCGCACAAGATGGGTCAACAACAACATTTATGGAAACATTGGGCGATGAAATGTCTCATTATGTTGATTACAAGAAAGGTCGAGCGAATAGTATCCAAGATCCTTCACGCGCCTCAATTTCAACAGCGTATGGTGACGATGCCAGATCTCAAGCCGCAGGATATGTGCGTCGCGGTGGCAGTGAGGTCGATAGTGCGGCGTTTAGGGAAGGTGTTCGGGGTTTAGATTTTTCTGAGACAAATACCATTGTGGCGAATACGGAAGGATTGGAGAATCGAACGTATATTTTCAATACTACGGTAGTGGCAACAGATAAGGTGGATGATAAACAAGTTGTTGTTATTAATCAATCAGAATATAAAACGATGAGAAACGGAGTCTATGCCGTAGACGAAAATGAAAATTATAATGAGCTAAAAGAAGATGTGAGAGCAAGTTTTGGAGTCGTTCCCATTACGCAAGTAGCAGATAATGAAAGTAATGTGTTTACGGTTTCAGATGAATATGAAACAGAAGGGGCTGTGTATGATTTAAATAATGCGGCCGATTTTACGTCATTGGAAAATCAAACAGATATGAGTTATTCAGAAGGAGGTAGTGATATGATTTATTATCAAAATGGAATGGAAAATACGAGGTCAGATGCAGACGCAGTTGCAAAAAAGATTGAATCTAGCACAGGACAATCTGTTGGGATTTTAAATAATAACACGGATAAATTAGGTGGTGATATAGTTGAATATTTACCTTCTAGTTTAGGATTGAAAGATGTATTAAACGCAAAAAAATATGAAGATATGGCTAAGATTGGAGATGAAAGAACCTTGGTTATTATGCATAGTGCAGGAAATGAAGACGGATACAAAGCCCTCAAGATATTAGATTTAGAAAATCGTAACTTGGATGGTCGCGTTGATTTTGTAAGTGTAGGAAGTCCTCGAAGTAAAGCAGATTTAACTCAAGCAGCGAGTGCTGTAGGTGGGAATGTTATTGGTCAATATAACGATTGGAAAGATCCTGTTACTAATCCTAAAACATGGGTTATAGGGGCAGCCACAACAACTGTTGTTGCTGCTGTTGGAGGAGGTGCTATTTTAGGTTCAGTAGGATTTGGTGTAACTGCTGGTACTTCTTTAGAATCTATTGCTAACCTAGGATTAGGAGCTGGTGTAGGAGCTGGTGTAGGAGCTGGTGTAGGATTTGGAACTATGAAGAAATCAATACGTAGCTATCACAATATGGAAGGTTATTTAAGTAGAGATCACAACGGTGTTCAAACCGACATAATTAATTGGGCAGAAGCAAACCCACAGCAGACAAGTGGTGCTATTCAGCAATAGTAATAGCGGAATAAATATCTCCGTATGGAAAAAAGGAAGGAATGAAATATGAAATTAATAAAACAAATAATGATAATGATGATGGTACTTGGGGTAATGGCTTTTATGATTCCCAGTGATATTGTTGCGAAAGAAAAAAGATCTGGATATGCGTTAATTTGAGCACGAGTAGATAGTCGAATCCGAATGCCGTCAGATAGTGGTGTTCTAAAGGTTAAACATAAAAACAGAAAGCAAGAGCATCCAACCTTAACAGAAGAAGAACGCGCGTATTTGTTTGATATAGCTAATGTTGCCATGCAGTATATAGAAGCGAAGGAGAATGTCGTATCTGGAGAAGCTATTACTCAAAGTGAGTGGTACAAGAATTCTGGAAAAAAAGAAGTAAGTGACTTTGCGTATTCTTTGTCTGGTTATGAGATGAAAACCTTCAATAAAAAAGAGATTAAGAAGTTTTTAAAAGAAAAAAACTTAAAGGGTGCAGTAGCGGTAGATATTTCTTATATTTATGCGTATAGAGCTGGATTGAAAGACTTTTTAAACCCATTGAACGACCTAAAAGGCTTGGGTTCTTTATTGAAATTATATGAGGCTAAACCTAATTCAATGGGAATTTCTGTACAAAGAACATGGTATAACCACAAAGGTAAAACGGATGGCCCTCAAGCTTACGCACTTTATTTAGGTAAGGGTGATGTGATAAAGAAACCTACTTATTTCTTTAAATTAGATGATGTACATAAGCCTTATATTGAAAAAGTAACTAAGTTAGCTAAAGAAAATGTTAACTGGACTGGCTTATAACCTTATTTAAAATGAAATTTTCAATAAAGCTCATACTCATAATAAGCTTGTTGTTTGGTGTTGGTTGCACCCAACAACAAGATGATGACGACCATGCGCCAGTTATTTCTAGTGCTTATATGACATTAGATGTTTTCTTAGACCAGGAATACAATATTACAGACGCTAGTGTAGCTCAGTCGTATATAAATGCACTTAATGACATGAAACTTTATGTTACATATAGTGATGAAGATAAAGATGTATCTACTCTGAGTGTTAGTGGCACTTTTAGTACAACATGGAGTGTTTTTCGAGAACTTATCAATGTAGAAAAAACGATATATGTTGAAGATATAGAAGGTCATTTTACAAATAAGCCAACCGGAAATTATTCTGTTTTAGTAAAAGTAAAAGATAGCGAAGGGAATGAATCAAACTCAGTTGAGGTTGGGTTTACTATTGTAGATGGGTGATAGTATGGGCTTTTCGGTGAGTAATTCAGTATTTCGTGAGGGATGTATGACAAATAAAAGCGAAATTATTAGCTTTAACAAATCCACATCTTCAAAAGTACCTAAAAACCCACTAAAAGACGTCATTTTCGACGCATCATTTACCGACGATTTAATCCAATTTAGCCTCAATAACCAAATTGAACCGGAGCGATATTACTTCCATGCTAGACACTACGATCCGGTGTTGGGGAGGTTTATTTCGCATGACCCTGTGAGTGTTATTAACACTCTTCCGTTCACTCATAATCGATATCAATATGCGTATAACAATCCACTGAAATTTATCGACCCTGACGGAAAGCTCAGTCAAACAAACAGTGGGTTATTCTCAAATTATATGAGCTCTTCTTTTAGTGGTGCAAAATATGGAATGACCGGATTAAGCACCTACATAGGTGCAAAGGCATCAACTTTAAAAACGATTGACTGTTCATCTTCAATAGGCAAATCTTTTTGGGATTTAAATCTCGATGTTAAAGGTGGCTTCACATCAAAGTTAGGAGCAGGTTGGTTTGATATTATCAACAAGGGTGTTCCTACCCCAGGATTTTCTGCACAGGGTGCTGTCTCTAGGTTTTATAATACCGTTAAAACAGACGGGGCTAAGTATGGAGTATCTGAAATTGGGCTAAAAGACATTAAAGCTGGAGATTTAATTTTATCTGGAAATTTGAAGCACATGGAATTTATTAAGTCTGTTAAATATGAGAATGGGGCTACATTATTACAAACAATTGGGGCTAGTTCGGGAGCTAAAAAGGTCATTACTCGTGGATACGTAAATCCAGTAAACAGTTGGTGGTCAGGAAAATTATTCGGAAATACTTCTCCCAAATATATTCGAGTTAATGAATAAAAAGTTAATTCTTATTATTTTAATAACGTTAATGGGTTCGAATGGAGCTACCTACTTTTATATGAAGCAAAAAGAACCTATTATCATTGAATCTGCATTTAATGCCTATCCAAATGATTTATGGTCTCTTAATCTTAAGTTTAGAAAAGCGTTTGAACAAGAAGATTGGGATGTGTTTTTGTCTATCTTTTCAAGAGAAAGTCAGAAAAAATTTAAAACATTTATTTTGCCAATAGATCATAATGATATTTCTGAAAATCAAGCAAAGAAAATGGTATTAGATCGTTTTCGTGACTATTATTTCAACACATATGAAATACAATCTAGAGGAAATTCTTTAATAAAAGAAAAAGGTGAATATCGTGTCCATTTATTAATGGATATTGGATTGCTTTTTACTTGAAACCTAATTCCTAGCGAACATCCTCGACAGATTGTCGATTTCCATCACACACAACAAACTTTTTAAAACCCCTTCTTCAAATCACTCAGGCGGGCTCCCGGCCAGCCCGCCGTTGCACACCACTGTCAAAGCCTCCCTTCATTCCCAGCAAAAACACTACCCAACCCGACACAAACCAGCCACACTATACGCATGCATAACAATTGTCACATCGAAGCCATCCTAGACATGAATACCAAGAAATTAAAACATGGTCAGAACGCCTCCATAGTGAGGAGCGCAGCGACGGAACCAAGGAGTAAACAACTAAACGTTGTCTAGGATCGCAGGACCTACACAACTAGAAAGCTGTCACCCGTCACTTCGCATGTGCGATTCTCTTGGCAAACTGTCACTCAAACGCTTTACCATCCCTCACACTCACCACAATCTCCCCTGAAAACTGGGCCGCCCTAGTCACCAATCTTGAAGACTCCCTGCCCAACACCAACCGCCACTCCACCTAACACAGCCCTCTAGAAGAAAAAACGGGTCACCTCTCTCAGACAGGCCCCCGCCGCCTGTCGGGGAGTCAGTCTCAATGCTCTCAATTTATAACAAAAAAGCCCTTTCAAGGGCTTTTCTTAGTTCGATGGCTTTGGCCTTTCGGGGTTAGTAGAAGATGTGGCGCTATGTTTCCAATAAAATGTAACCAATGTGGTTACATTTTATACTGTTTTTCAACTTGACTGGTTACCTCGAAATTAGTCTTTTTTATTTAATTCTGTTATTTTGAACATCGTGGTGGAACTTTTCTGGAGGCAATTTTGTGACTGCAGGGTATAAAAAAAAGAATGCTCGTTTTTCCCTTGGGGACAACGAAAATAAACTTTTTAAAGATGTGGGTGCTTCGGTTTCTCATTCTTTAAACAAGGCGGATATTATTTCCGTTGACGTTTCTACACCTATTTTGAGTTACTATAGGTCGTTGCAAAAATCCTCAGATTCTTTGAAAGATATCGCCCAAAAAGTACATCATCATAAACAAAACCAAATACATGAAAATATTTATTCACAAGATTTTTATACTTTGTCGGGGAGTAAAGCTTGTGCGGATATCAAGCGAGGAGATAATCCATCTAAAGAGTGTATTATTTGGAGTATTAATCACTATACAGGGCTCAATCGAGATTTGAGAGTTATTGAAGCCGCAAAAGAAGCCTTAGATGTTTTCGGAACGGGGTCAGGAACGTCGGCTTTATCTTGCGGACATAGTTCTATACATAAAGAAATTGAAGCTAGATTGGCTTCATGTGTGGGGAAAGAAGACGCGATGTTTTTTTCTACAGGGTATTCAACCAACGTTGGAGCTATTGCTGGCTTAGCGACGAAACAAGATTTGGTTATTTTTGATAGAGAATGTCATGCCTCTATTATTGACGGTATTAAACTGTCGGGGGCTACGTATATTCCTTTTCGTCATAACGATATTCTTAATCTACAATTGAAACTCCAAAAATATGGGAGTAAGTATAAAAATGTTTTTGTTATGGTTGAGTCGGCGTATTCGATGAGTGGGGATTTGGCACCATTAATAGAGATTTGTGAGATTAAGAAGTTATTTAACTTTTATTTATATGTCGATGAAGCGCATACCTTTGGTATCTATGGGAAGGCAGGGGCTGGGTATTGTGCTGAATTAGGGGTGACTGAGCAGGTGGATTTTTTGATGTCTACGCTTTCTAAATCTACAGCCTCTATGGGAGGCTTTTTGGCTTGTGACAGTGCTTATCGCTCGCTATTAGAATGGTCGGCCAATGCGTATATTTTTCAAGCGGCAGCAACTCCGTCGGATACGGCTGCAATTCTTAAAGCTTTGGATATTATTGAGTCTGAGCCTGAATTAATTAAACGTATTCATGATAATAACGCCTATATGAGACAGGCTTTTCTACACTTAGGCTTAGATTTAAAAGAATCAGAGTCTCCTATTATTCCAATTTATATTAATGATATGGATGTTTTGCAAAAAATTTCCTTAGAACTTTTTAATCAAGGTATTTTTACTGTTTCGGTTATATATCCAGCTGTTAAACACAAAGAAGGCCGGCTTCGTTTTATTGTTACGGCGTCACATACGAGAGAGCAGATAGATAAAACAGTGGATACTTTAGAATATCTTATGAAAAGTCATGATTTGATTTAGGTCTTTTGTTTAATAGAGAGTAAAATAGGGAATGAGAAACCAAAAGGGCGGAGATACATTTTGAAAAAAATACCAACAGTACTAACTATAGATGATGAAGCAATTGTAACAACGTCACTTCAAAAAATTATTGAGACAGAATTGAATTGGACAACGCTTGTATCTAATAAGCCATTAGAAGCGCTTGAAATTTTGAAAAAAAATAAGTCTTTGTTTGGGTTTGGAAAAAATAAGATTGATTGTATTGTCGTTGATTTTAAAATGCCTGTTTTGAATGGGTTTGAGTTTGTAGAAAAATGGAGAGCTATAGAAGGTGTTAATGAAATACCTATAGTTTTACTTACTGCGTATGAAGATGAAAAAAAATGGCGTGAAGCTGCCCAAAATTCAAAGCTTAATATTTCTGCTTATATTAAAAAACCAATATGTAAGAGTGAATTGACTCAATTATTAGAACGTTTAGTGGTGAACAAGGATGAATTTTCTGTTAAAAGGGAGCTTCAAGATTCGTCGTACGATAAGGTGCATGAGATTAAGAATAAAAAAGAATATAAAGAGGCTCAAGACATGCAACGGAGTATG
>CALLLO010000048.1 GCA_938082985.1 uncultured Candidatus Marinamargulisbacteria bacterium
TTAATAAGTCGTTTAAACTTAAGTCTCCATTTAAAATTTTCATTTTAAAACTTGACTTAGAAAGTTTTAAATCTAAATTATCTAAAAATTTTTGAAATAATTCCATATCTGATTTAGATATATCTTTTTGTAAACGACTTAAACCAATATCTGTATCCGATACTAACGCTACTATTTCATCTGTTTGTGTATTAATATCTTCTAGCTCATCTTGACTAGCTTCTGGTAACCTCAGTGAACTCACAGCTAAACCATCTTCTTCCAGTTCTCCCAAATCTTTAATAAGAAGTGCCGTGTATTTAATTAGTCTATTGCTAATTAATCGATTAATCCCCCCTGACATATGTCTATTAACTGTATCAGATACAGACCTTTCAACCGCACCACCTTTAGGTGTGTGTGTGTATTCTAAAAGACTCCCATTTTTTTCAACGTTAGCTACTGTGCTCGAAGATTGAGTAGAGGCCCAGAACGTTGGTGGAAGGTTATGTCCGATATTAAAAAAAACTTCGTCACTTGATGCTCCATCTTCTCTTCCTCTGTTAATAGAGTCAAATATAGTATCAGCTCCAGTTTCTAAGATTTTCGAAACATCCCTTAGCGAAAAGATAGCACACCCAAACAAGTCATTTTGTCTTTTAACAGAGGTAAAAAAAACATCGTCATCTTTATTAAGCATTTTTTTAATAGTATCACTAGAATCATCTACTGTTGTGTCAAAACCCAATGAATCTAAAAACACAGCGCTTGCTTTTCCCTGAGAATCATAACGAACTAACATTGGCATAAAATGTCCTCGACATGAATCATCTCCCCCGTGATTGTTTTCCAAAATCATTATATGAGTTTGCTCTTTTCTCAACTTTCTAACTTCAGGAGTAAAGTGTGAACGTAGCTCTGAAAGTATCGTAACTGTATTGTGAGTTGTAATTTCAGTATTTGGATGTTTAGATATAGCTTTAGAAAGCAGTGATTCTACACCAGCACTTGTGATTAGTAGTTGACGATCTCTCGCATGATCATCCTCTTCAACTCGAACAAAATCCCCCGTTTCAAACCCTTTTTCTTCAGCCTTTTTAATAACTTCACCCGCAACAAACATCTTATCTAAAGAAGAGCTATCAGCTTTTTCAAGTTGTCTCAAAAAATCTGAAAGTTCATTAAACCCTGTAATATTTTCTCCAATAAAAGTAATGCATTGGTCTTGAAAATCAGTATTTTTTGAATTAAAAAGTAATACTTTAGTTAAGTCAGATCCACCGGCAATACCATCCAAAATATCAGAAATCTGAATTTCTGAATTTTCAAAAAGATCAAGAAGTTTAAAAAAAATAGGTCTAGAGTCCCCACTTGAAGAACCTAATAAAGGTATAAGTTTTATTGACATAGCTTTCAAATCACCAATCATTCCATCAACAGAGCCATCAACAGGAACACCAAATTGAGTACCCCTCCCTTCTAAGTCTTCAGCTGCCCTATTTGAAGAAGAAGCACCTGGTGATGACGATGACGGTGGAGGTAATGTTGGTAGGGGAGGTGGAGCCGGAGCTAACGGTGGAGATAACGACGACGATGACGGTGGAGGTAATGTTGGTAGCGGCGGCGGTGGCGCTAACGGTGGAGATATCACTCCAAGTGACGGCGGTAGCGGTGGATTTCTATGTTTCAACGGCGGTGGCGATATCGGTGGAGGTGACTGTGGCTGTGGCTGTATAGGTTGTGGAGTCTGTGAATTAATCATTTTCTTATTCTCTTTTTATTGGTTAATCTTTATTTTAAAGTTATTCCCATAAATAAGTAGTAGCTAAACATTTTTTATTATATGATAAAACTTATGTTCTTTTTTAAAATTATTTCTTTTATACCAAGCTACAATAAGACTATAAAAACGTTGTTAGAACACATCGTTGATCCTATAACCCAAGCCCCTTTTTTCAAGCCGGTTATGGGTTCTTGCTTCCATTCGGTAAGTCAATCAGCTTCTGGAGAAAATGATTGTCCTCATTGTCGAGTCGATTGGAAAGACACACCTAAAAAACCCGACACATTACTAGATAAGTTAACGTGTGAACTTATTATTCCCCATATTCAAAATACATTCCCTTCAATAATAAGTGATATTTTTAAAAATAGTTCAGAAAATTCATCCTTGGAATTTACAGCTAGAGATTCAGGAATTACACGAAGAAAATGGCAGGAGGGTGCCCTAAAACTAGATAAAAAAGCTCGGTCATTTCTACCCATTTCACGATCTCCAGTATTAACTGAACAAGCATTTCTTCGTATTTATAACAAACTAAAAACTAAAACGGATTCTCTTTTATATGTCGAAAATATACCTTTACCCCCTCATTTGTACCAAGTACAAACACTATTGTCGGATTGTCTAGAAAAGGAACCCCATCACCGGTTTCTTTTAGCTAAAAGTGATTGGAATCTAGCAGAATCACAAATTAAAAGTAATCCTGAAGATGCTATTGAAACGTATAAAAAAGTGCTTGATACATGTTATCTTTGTCTTATTGCATTAAATATACAGCAAATCGAAGGCCAAGAAATAATCATGGATAAACTAGTTTATGATGTAATTGATGTAGCTATATCTACTCATTCTAAGCTAGTTTATTTGTTACCGGAATTCCTTGAGAAAAAACAGCATATTACTCAAGCTCTAAACATAAATACGTTTGGAACTGATTTATTAACAAAGTGTGAGAACGATGCCCTTTCACCCGAAAAACTAGCGCAAATAACTAGCACACTAAAAAATAATTCAGATTGGTGTCATGACACCCTTAAATCTTTACACTTAAGCACAGACTATACATTCGTAAAATCTCTATCAGAAGAAACGCAACTCTTAAGAATTCAAGCACTTTTTACTACGTATTCAAGTGAGAAGAGCTTTCAAACAAAAAGTATAGCGGATAGCTTAAGGGGAGTGCTAAATTAAAATAGATATTCATACAAATTTTTATAAAAAAATAAGAACAAAGACAACTTAAATGATAACTACAAAAAGATATTAGCAAGAACGGCAAGAAGATAGGCGAGGGCTATATAACTTGCGGTCATAAGTGCTGGGGCTTTCCAATTGCCCATCTCTTTTCTTGCAATAGCAAGCGTTGCCATACATTGCATGGAGACCATAAAAAAGAGAATTAAGCCAATGATGCTTCCCGTCGTAAAAAGAGCCTCCCCAGTATCAAGGGTAGCGTGCTGCAGCACATCAATAAGTCCGGAGATGTTATCTTCAGATAAAGAGTAAATAAGCGTTAATGCGGATACAAAAATTTCCCGTGCGGCAAAAGAGAGAAGTAGGGCAACGCCTACTCGGCCATCTAGGCCCATGGGTTTAAGGACAGGTTCTATAAAATCACTAATCATATGAATATAAGAAGCGTCTTGAGATGGGAAGCTAGATAATAGCCATAAGCCTATGCTTACCATCATGATTGTGGGCCCAGCCCCTTTGCAGAAACTCCATGTTTGATCCCAGGCATTGAGCCATGTGTTTCGAAGTGAGGGCATGTGCCAAAGAGGGAGTTCAATATCAAAGTCAGTTTGATTCGCTTTTAACCCAACGATACGTGCAACTATGGCTGCAATAATAGACGTTATAGCAATGCTGGCTATGTAAATAGCCGTTAAAGCGAGTCCAGATTTAAACGGAGATCCGTTACCAATTAAAAGGGTGAGCAAGAGACCATACACAGGGAGTCGAGCCGAACACGACATGAGAGGAATCGTGAACATGGTGACAAATCGTTCTTTTTTATTAGGAATCGTTCTTGCGGCCATCATAGCGGGGATGGCACAAGCACAGCCAGAAAGGAGAGGGACAAAGCTTTTCCCACTTAGGCCCAAGATAGCGAGTGGTTTGTCTACGATGATAGCGCCTCGAGCTAGATATCCGCTAGATTCTAGTAAGCCAATGATAAAAAATAAAATAAAAATTTGAGGGGTAAAAACAAGAAAAGACCCAAAACCGGCGATGATACCGTTCGATAAAAACTCCGTAAAAAGAGAACTCGGAAGCCCGATAGAAATTAAATTGCCAAGAAAAGAGAATCCGGTATCAATAGCGTCCATAAATGGAGCCGCAATAAAAAATATCGCCCAAAAGAAACCTGTCATAAGTCCAAAAAATATAAGAGGAGCAAGAATAGGGTGCAGCGCCCATTTATCAAGATCAAAAGAGTCTGGAGACTCTACCGGTTTTTGTATGGTTTTAACAATGGCGGAGGCCCACATATAGTCTTCTGAAATATTGCCGATGGCTTTCGGTATGTTGAGCTGACAGCTCGGATCGTCTCCTAGTAGACGTGTCATTTTATCTAAACAATGAGAGATACTATAAGGATCCTTTGTGCTGACCATACATGTTTCAAATCCGGTTAACATGGAGAGTGTAGGCATATCCAACTCTAGATAGTGGCTACCTTTTAGATCTCCCTTACTAATAACGAGAAGAGTAGGGAGTGCGAGTCGTTTAAATTGTTTGGCTAAAATAAGTTGGCGTTCAAGCTGAGAAGAATCTAAGACTAAGACACAGAGGTGTGGGTTCTTACACGCATTTGGGACAAGTGTGTCCGTTTTCATAAGTGTGTTTACTGTTACTGTTTGATCTGCTGTATGGGAGTTGAGTGACTGGATGCCTGGGCTGTCTATAAGTATGACATCGGAATGTTCTTTTTTAGCTTTATACAAAGATCCCAGCGTACATTCTACTGTAGATCCTGGGTAGTTAACTGTTTTGTATTTAGAGTGTGTTAGGGTGTTGAAAAGAGATGTTTTACCAGAGTTTTGTGGTCCAATGAGGAGGATCGTACGCGTAATTGAAGAGCGACTCATTAGGCAGACTTTTCAACTAAGACGTGTGCTGCAGCTTGTGGTCTTAAGGCAATCTTGGAGCCTCTGCATTTAACTGTAAGTGGGCTGCCAAATATGGAGAGAGTCATGGTGCTAATGGTAGTACCAGGTAGAAGCCCTAATTCTAATAAGCGTGCTTGAACAGACTCAGAGCCTGACAATTCTACAATCGTTGCGTTTTCATTTTTAGTTAATTTATCTAATTCACAAACCATAGTGCACCTTTAATACTTGGACTCAGTCTCAAAAACTGTAGATGGATTCTATCAAGATTGGAAGGGGTGGTCAACTTGTACGTTAAATATCACGTAATAGAGACTGTTTTTTTCTAAAGATCTGACACGTCTATGTTGCAGGAGGTAAAAGAGGAGGCGCTATGCTTAACGCCTTTTCATATAAATAAATAGGCCAGAGATACCTAGTCCGATAAACAAAATAGCAGCAATGTCATGAGCCCAGATAAGAAGGGGGGCGAAAATATAGCCACTGTGGATTTTACGGATAAGGTAGTGCAAATCAAAGGTACTTTCTGAACGAAGGGTGTGTATCCAGGTTCCGTTAGTTTGAATAAAGACCCCTGTATCGCTGAGTATATAGAGGTCTCCATTGGGGAGTCGTTTGGCGGAGAGGATGTATTCAAACTGGGAACTTAGAGGCACCCTGTCCCAAGACGCACCTCCATCTGTGCTTTCTAATACTAGGTGGTTTTTCATAGCGACGATAAGATGAGAGGAAGACCCTTCAACATACCGAATAGAGCTTACTTTAAATGAGGGGTATCTAAGGGGGACTTCTTTAAAATGAAGGCCGTTGTCATAAGAGACGTAGAGACCTTTTTCTGTGCCCGAAAAATGGATGTTAGCCGTGTCGGGGTGAGAGGCATGAGCCGTAAAGGTGTATGGGATCTGATCTGATGAGACGGTCTTTGTACGGTCCAAAAGATGAGGGTGATTAAGTAGGATGCCAGTCAGAGACAAGCTAAATAAAAATAATACGGCTACTAGGCCACTAATGCGATGAAGGCGTCTCATGATTGTCTATGTATTTTGCCAGATAAAGCGCTTTTTTAACAGCTGTTGAAACAGACCAAGAAGATATAGTGGCGCCGCTAATACCGTTAATATCTC
>CALLLO010000049.1 GCA_938082985.1 uncultured Candidatus Marinamargulisbacteria bacterium
AGCGTTAAAAAATGATAAACGATTCTTTTTTACTCAAGCTAAGCTTGCTAAGAAGGCTGTAGATTATATTTTGGATGTAGAGAAGCCTCCTATTGAGGGATAAAGAATTTAAAATAGAGGGAGTGTGTAGGCACTCCTTTCTATTGTTTTTTAACTTAAGCATCATTCAAAATAATGCTACACAATTATAATCAAACTTGATACCATATTTGCATGTACAATAATTGCGATATAAAAACACTCCTATATCATCTCGAAGCATCCCCTTATGCGTATGAATACAAAGAGTTAAAAAAATGGGCAGATCGTTTCGATAGTAAACATTCCGTAACACGTCATTTCGCTAATGCAATTTGGTTAGAATACTGTCACCCGAAGGTTTTACCCGCGTTTAACTTAACTACGATTTCTAAAGACGAATGGGTGGCTTTAATCGAGAGTATCCATGCATTTCTTAAAAAAAGAAAAACATGAAGAAGGATAAGCTTAAGTATCTTCTAAAAATATTACTATTATGGGCAGGTATTATATTAGGATTTGAATTCTTTAAAATAATTAAATCTATGGTCATATCTTAGAAAGAGTATATTTTTACAGACAGAACCCCCGGTTAGATAAGCCTGCAATCTATCAGAAAATAAGAACCGTGTATCAATAGCCGTTGTTTTTGACACAGACCCTCATAGTCTGAGACCTCTCCTGCATATCAAACAGGAGGTCAGTATGACGCAAAAAATAAAGCAAAACATGATTAGGAATTTAAACGATAGGTTTAGGACTACGGGAATTGACGGGAAGGTCGTTTGTACTCAGGGGGTGAGCGCATTAGGAATGCCTTCTAAGCTACGCCTGTATAAGAGGGTGCGTGAATTTAATGATTTTAATGAAGAAAATGATCCGTATGGTGAACATGATTTTGGTAAGGTGCAGTTTGAAGGGACCGACTATTTTTGGAAAATAGATTATTACGACACTAATATGAAGTATGGATCTGAAGATCCCAGTGATCCTCAGCTTACGACACGAGTGTTAACTCTTATGAGAGCGGATGAATACTAATATGCATATAGGAAGGAGATTTAGATCTCCGTTCTATTCCCAGTTTGGGTGGGGGCCCCACCCCACTTAAAGTTTATTTTAGTTTTTATCTTCAATGATGGTATGTGTTTTTGCCATTTCTTCATTTAAAATAACGCCTATTTTTTTACTCCCTTCCATTCTTATGCGTTTCCAAATAGAGCGCTTAAGCCTTGCCCTAAGTTTTTCAAAGAGAACATCTTTATATTTTTCATTTTTTAAATTCTTCATATTAACCTCGCAAATTTTTTGTTCAAAAGAACTGCGACAACTCCACGTTTTGAGAAAGATGGAGGAGGTGGAGATGTACCCAGATTTTTTAAATGACCTACTGGATCAATTATTAAATGTGGAGACATACTACCTTCGGAAGACAGAGCAAGGCGTTACGCTAAAGTCGTCTTTTTAACATATATAGGAGTCTACATTTAGAGTGTTTTTCGATTGATTATTTATCAACGATTTTGTTTAAAAAAACATTTTTTTTCATATATGTCGCATCCTCTAGAACAGACATAACTAAACGTTTTGTTCCTATTATTTTTTAAAATTAATCCATTAATAATTTCTTAGTGGCATTAAAACCATTTACTAAAAAATCATCGGCATCACAAAAAACATGAAGCTTTTTATTTCGTATATTTTTATTATTTGATTCTGGATGGTTTTGAAATTTAATCACATCATCATTATAAAAATCGGTGAAGAGGTTTATTAAAAAATCTCTTAATTTGGGATCTCGATAGAACCAATAGATCCGTTTATATTCTTCGAAATCTCTGAAAAAAGAAAACAAATCCCGGTATCTATTTTTTGATTTTTTAGATAATTCATTTTCATAAGCCATAGTATGTCCTTGATAAGAAAACTCTCCGTCAGGGACTCTTATTAATCCCGCCGTTTCATTTTTTATTTGGGCATCATTCTCTGCATAATATTGTTTGAGATATTTATCAGAGACAATAGTATCTATGTCTCCTGACGTGTCATTTAAAAGTTTAAAATCAATCAAACTATTTAAAGTATTATGGACCGGTGTAATTTTTCTTCTTCTATCATCCACCCTAAATGTTGAAAAGAAATCAGGATTCATTAATTTTTGAAATGATATCCCAAAATCTGTATAAAACCAAAGAGAGGTATGAGCATCATAGGTGTGACGTGTGATGATATTTTTGTTTTCTAAAGACCGTATTAATCTGTATCTCTGAGTTCTATGAGGCGTCAGTGCATGCAGTGTTTTAGACGTTATATAATCATGGCGATCTATTAGTAATAATATCTTTTTTTCAGCCTCTGTAATCCGCATGTACCACCTCATTGCAGTGCACGTTAAATGTGCACACCACTATTTTAAGCTGTGCACATTTAATAAACAAGTAAATTCGTAATTCAAGCACGATCTATACGTCTGAGACGAGAGAGGGGGGTCACATCTTAGCGGTGCTAAGGTGTGACCCCCCTCTCTCTGCGTATTATTTATTAATTGAAATTAATAACCAATAAGCCTAAGACAAATAGATCTAATAGAGAATGATGAGAGTAGAAGATAGTAGATAGATTAATGGTGGTGAATTATAGAATAATTAGAGTGTGGGTGGTGGTGGGGAAAGTAAGATTTATATGAATAATAAAGTAAGAATAGAGATAGAAAAGTATGAGTAAGAAGAGAGAGAAAGTAAGAGTAGAGATAGAAAAGTATGAGTAAGAAGAGAAAGAGAAAGTAAGAATAGAGATAGAAAAGTATGAGTAAAAAGAGTGTGAGAAAGTAAGAATAGAGATAGAAAAGTATGAGTAAGAAGAGAGAAAAAGTAAGA
>CALLLO010000050.1 GCA_938082985.1 uncultured Candidatus Marinamargulisbacteria bacterium
GCTCTTTTGATTAAGATTAGGTAGGTGGTTTCGGCACAGTCAGCCCTTTGTATGCTACTATGCGTCCATGGGCAAATGGCTAAGACGTATATTATTAACATTTCTAATCATCACCCCCCTCGTATTTTTTGCAGGGTGGTACCAATCCGTACCCGTTCATATTGGCGATGGTACAGATAATTTTGACGGACAAAGATTCCTAAATCAAATTGAGACACCACACAAAAGTGGCCCCTTTATTTGGTGGCAGATAACAAGAAAAAGAAAGCCCTGGCCCAAAGAAACTATTTCTGTAGCACGTGACAACTATAATACTCACTCAAAGTCTAATCTCCTCGTCACTTACGTGAACCACGCCACTACCATTATACAAACACCCGCTATTACGATAATCACAGATCCCATATGGTCCGATAGAGCAGGCCCCTTTAAGTACCTGGGACCCAAACGAATTCACAAAGCTGGAATTTCATTTGACTCCCTTCCCAAGATTGACGCCGTGCTAATTAGTCACAACCACTACGATCATTTAGATATAGCTACCTTAAAAAAATTAAAAAATAAACATAACCCCACCTTCATCGTCGGTCTTGGAAACAAAGCAACTCTTGTCAGAGCCGGCATCGATAAAGTGGTCGAACTTGATTGGTGGGAAACAACGACTCTCAAAGGCGTGCCTATTCACTTCGTACCCGCCACCCATTTCTCATCTCGAGGTTTTTACGATATGGACAGAACGCTTTGGGGTGGTTTCGTTTTCCCTTCCGAAAAAGGCTATGTCTATTTCGCCGGAGATACGGGCTGGGGGCCACATTTTGAAGCTATTGCCGAAAAATTTAAGCCCATGGCTCTCTCCATTTTACCTATAGGGGCTTACGAACCACAATGGTTCATGAGGCCCTTTCATATAAATCCGGAACAAGCTGTAGATGCACACATTTTACTCGAGTCTAAACAATCCATTGGCGTTCATTGGGGCACGTTTCGACTTTCCGATGAAATGAGATTCGAGCCTATCTGGGACCTTCGTATGGCTCTGATGGACGAGTATGTCAGCTCTAGTTCGTTTCAAGCACTTCCCCCAGGTGCATCTCTAGAGTTATAATAGTCATATTATGAAATACTTTAGTACTCGAGACAGTGACAAAAAAAACTATAGTTTTACCGACGTTTTATTGAAAGGTCTAGCAGAAGATGGTGGATTGTTCGTCCCTGTTGAGTATCCTCAGATAAATGGGGCTACGCTTACTAAATTAAGAGACCTTTCGTATAAAGACCTTGCTTTTCAGATCATGGAACGCTTCATTAGTGAGAGTATTCCCGCACAAGATTTAAAAGATATTTTAGATAAGACCTATGATGCTTCTGTTTTTGGTTCCGTAGCTGTAGCGCCTGTAGTACCTCTATTTGACGGTATATATTTACAAGATCTTTCTTCTGGTCCTAGTCTGGCTTTTAAAGATATGGCTATGCAGTTTCTTGGACATGTTTTAGATTACGAACTTACCAGAAGAGGCGAGTCGCTTACTATAGTAGGTGCTAGCTCAGGAGACACTGTTTCTGCCGCGGAAGAAGCTTTAAGAGGTAAAAATAAAATCACAGTAGTGATGCTAACCCCTAAAGAAGGCATGAGCCCCTTTCAAAAAGCCCAAGCAGGCTCCATCCTAGATAGAAATATTTACAACCTCTCCGTTCCAGGTCCCTTCGACATCTGCCAAGATCTCGTCAAAGAACTTAACTCGGACTTAACATTTAAATCCAAACACAGTATCGGCGCGGTTAACTCTATCAATTGGGGGCGTATATGTGCCCAAGTCGTGTATTACTTTAAGGGGTATTTTTCAGTAACTGAAGATAATACTGAGCTCGTCGATGTTGTTGTTCCCTCAGGAAATTTTGGAAATGTTCTCGCTGCTTATGTCGCTAAACAGATGGGGTTGCCTATAAGAAAGCTTGTTGTAGCGACTAACGAAAATGTTGTTTTAGATACTTTTTTTAAGACAGGGGTTTACAAACAAGAAGTCGTCACCGTTACAAGCAGTCCCTCTATGGATATTTCCAAAGCCTCTAACATTGAGCGTTACTTTTTTGATCTTGTGGGCCGAGATCAAGATGCTTTGAAAAAACTTATGCACACCTTCGAAACCACCAAAAGCATTGATTTAAGTCCCTTTATGACAGAGATTAGAGATAAAGCAGGGTTTGTAAGCGCGACTAGCACGCATAACGAGCGTAAAGCCGTTATACAATCCACATATAAAAAAACAAATCGTATTATAGATCCGCACACAGCAGCGTCTGTCAAAGTAGCTCTCCAACTTAAAGCCGCGGATGGGGTCCCTATGATATGTATGGAGACAGCCAAACCTACAAAATTTGAAGAAGCGATAGAGGATGCTTTAGGCTTTATTCCATCTAGACCAGAAGGCTTTGAGGGTATAGAAGAAAAAGAGCAACGTTTTTTTGATGTCCTCGACTCAGTAGAATCGGTTAAATCCTTTATTCGTACGCTTTTAGACTAGATGAAGCAAAGTACCCAAAACTATCTGAAAACCATATTTTCTCTTGCTTACCCACATTTAGATAAAAAGGTTAAACCGTCAGATATAGCTAAGAAATTAGACGTGAGTCCAGCCGCTGTTACAGATATGTTAAAAAAATTAGAAGTGTCAGGGTTTGCAAAAACCGTACCCTATTCAGGAGTTGTTTTAACAAAAGAAGGGGTAAAAGTAGGGTGCAACATGGTTCGGCATCATCGTCTCTGGGAAGCTTTCCTCTCTCGAGTTCTCAAGGTTCCTTGGGACAAAGTACACGATGAAGCTGAACGTTTGGAGCACGCCTGTTCAGACGAATTAATAAATAAAATAGATGTCCATTTGGGCTTTCCTAAATTTGATCCTCATGGAAACCCCATTCCAGACAGTAAGGGTGTTATGCCAACGCTTGTTAAGGACATCTCATTATCTAAATGTAGTGTGGGTAAAAAGGGGAAAATTTCGAGAGTGGTGGAAACGGATGAATCTTTTTTGAATTATTTAAGAAAAAAAGGGGCTTATTTAGGTAAGGAGCTTTTGGTTAAAGAGATAGTAGAGTTTGACGGAACCTTGGTGTGTGAAGTGGGCGGTGAGAGTTTGTCAGTGAGCAAGCAGGCGGCTTCTCATATATTTGTGGACTTTTCGGAATAGTCACGTGTACCATTAAAGTCTGCTAAGGCATAGAAGGGAAATTTAAATATGATAACAGAACTTAAACTATACTCATTTATTCTTATTGCTCTAAGTGTTCTTATGTCTGTGAGTCCTTTTTTTAAAAAGAAAAAAGTTGAAATCACGGACGATACTAGCCTTCTTATCAACTTTATTATTCAGGGTACTAAACTTGTTTTAAAGCGTTTTTATAGGTATTTGTGCGTAATTTTTATTGCTTTTGTTATTATGGCTTTTTCACTAAAAGTCGTGATGAACGAGCCCGCGTTTAGAGTGTTCCTCTGTATTCCTGCATTGATTACAAGTATGGGTGTAGGTTGGATTGGCTTGAAGGTCTCCTTGTCCTCTATTAAAAGCATTCTGAGTAACGCGCATCTCTCGATAAACAGTGTTATGACAAGCGCTAATCATAAATCTAGATTGATACTCACTATTTTAATGGCTATCATGTTATGTGATCTTTTGTTTTGGATGATTGGATTAGAGTATCTGATTACACATAAAAATTTTAATGTTCCAGCTACCTTTACCGCAGAAAAACATATTTTTTTAGCCACATCTATCGCCGGCTATGTTATTGGCACTACCTTACATTCTGTATTCGCTCGTTTTAATTTTTCTATTTTTGCCACGTCATTTGATAGCGCGGCTGATTTAATTGGGTTTTCTAAATATGACTTCCCCGAAGACGATCTTCGCAACCCAGCGTCTGTTCCAGACCTAATTGGTGACCAACTTAAACATAATTATTTAACATTTAATAGCTTTCATTCTATGAGTATAGGTTTAATTGTAGGTCTTAGTATATTGGGTAGTTTCATTACGCTTTTCCGAGAGACTTCCGGGTCCTTAGACCTTGTTTTTTTTCCTTTTTTTTATACAACACTTGGCCTTTTTGTCACCCTAGCCATAAACTTAATTGTGCAAGGTATTCCGGTAATTAAAGATAGTTTTTTTTGGAAAAAAGTGTGGCAACAAGGCTTAAGCGCAGTCGTTATTATTCTTATTACCCTCATTTTTTGTAAAAAAAGTAATTGGCCTATGGAGCTGTTTTATTCTAGTTTATTGGGGCTTCTATTTAGCTGCTTGTTGTACCCTATTGTTTACCATTTTATTTCAATACGCTCTAAAGCTATTCAATTTGTGGCCAAACATAGTAAAGACAGTGTGTTGAACACGATTAGTAGCGGATTATTCTTGGGGTTTTT
>CALLLO010000051.1 GCA_938082985.1 uncultured Candidatus Marinamargulisbacteria bacterium
TAAAGATAGCGGAAGAAAAAAAGGAGCCCCTATATTGCGAGATACGATTTAGTAAACATGAAAGTATTAAAATAGAAGGTAAAAACACCTTGAGTCGACTGACTGAAATCCTGACAGGTCTCAACCATTAGACTATCTCCCCGGCACGCAGATTTGGATATACAGCGAGCCAGTGGATTTCAGGAAACAAGCCAACGGCTTGGTACAGGTGATACTCGATGAGCTTAAGAAAACACCCAACGACGGCAGTATTTATGTGTTTAGAAACAGACATCGAAATCGATTAAAATGCTTGGTATGGGATAAGAATGGTTATTTTTTAGGATACAAGCGACTTGAGCGAGGTCGTTTTGATTTTCCTGTAACGAAACAGGGTATTATTTCGTTAAACCGAGACGAGTTACAAGGACTTTTTTGTGGTATTCCGATGGTGCGATTTAGTGGAGATTTGACCCCGATTTATCATCATTAAAAACGGGCTATTTCAAGCGTAAAACGCTATAATTAAGCATGTCCGAATCACTTAAAAAAGAGCTTCTTTTATTGCGTAAAAAAGAGGCAAGAAAAGACGCTAAAATAAGCCAATTAGAAGCAAGAAATCGTGACAACTGACACGCACCTACTTAGTACTAAAAATGAACTCACCCATACAAAACTAAAACTCCACCATGCGATATCTGAATATGAAACCTTACGCCAAAGCTTTTTACAGGCACAACGTCAGGCGTTCGGAAAAAAGAGTGAACGCTTTGTCGACGATACGCCTCAACAAGCCACGCTCTTCTCACCGGAGACACCTGCGACTGACATAGATGAAAATGACCTCGAACCTATTACGTACACGCGTTGCAAAAAGAAAAGCAAATAACCCGATTTATCGCTGCTGCCTCAACGTGACGAGATTATTCCTGTAACATAAGCAGAAAAAACATGCGCGTGTGGTGAAGCTAAAGCTGTGATTAAATCAATAATGGTTCCGTCTCTTAAGACCCATAAAATATCTAGAGAAGCTCTACAATATGAGAGCGTCTTGTTTATCGTATTAAAAGATAAGTAGGCTCCCACACACATCTTTTTTAAGGTTTTTAACTGAGTAACTTAAAGTTTTCTGATGGAGATAAGTACTTTTCTACTAAGTCATAATTATATCGAGATTCTGTTTGTAGGTATTTTTTGAAGTTTGCATATTTTGATTGTATACCGTGGTATAAGTCGACGCCATTTCCCATTATGTATAAAGGTCTATTTGCCATTTTAGATCCTCTATTTAGGAGTGTGTTAGACATGCGTTACAAAGCCTTTAAATAAAATAGGTCGTTTAAACCAAAAAATCCACCAAAACGGCGGATTCTAAGCTAAATAAATGGCGGAGACGATGGGACTCGAACCCACGACCTCCTGCGTGACAGGCAGGCATTCTAACCAACTGAACTACGTCTCCGCGATTTGAGTGGCTATTATATCGACTAACTTTTCGAGTGTCCAGAGTTTTCCCCCTCACAAACCCCTGACAATTTTACCTCTACAAAGTAAACTTATAACCGAGGTATTCACTATGAAAAAATATATTGTTATGTGTGCACTCCTTTTATGCACAGTCTCTCTGTACTCCACACCCGTTTTTGTTGACGCGTACAAGACTAATTTTAATACTGTAGACGACTGGGAGATGACATCAATCCGTAATGGGAAGACCGTCTTTTTTAAAAGCCCCGACTCTTTAGCTACTATTAATGTAACTTCCTATTTCTTTGAAAAACCAGTCTCCGCCAACGGCTTTCAAAAAATTCGTATGACGGGCTATTATGATGGCTGGATGAACCTTTTTGAACGTCCTGGGACTCTTAAGGAATCTCAGAAAGCGAATGTGGAAAGTAGTTATGTCTCTGTATTCTCTAAACACTCTCTCGGTTCCAATATGGTCGTTTCAGAATTTCTTGCAGGGGAATATTATTTTGTTACAGGTAATAATGCTTTTGTGGTGTCTATGTCGACCCCGAAAGATAATTGGGGGAATGTACAAAATGAACTTAAATCTGTCTTGGATAGTTTTTGGGTCGGGTCAGGGTTTAGGCCTTATGAGCAAATCACGATTAAAGATAGTTATGGGTGGAAGCATTTTGGGGGATCCGTAGGCAATACTAATGAGATGCTAGCCTCTCCGTCGATAGCCTCGATTATGCAAGAAGTATGGGCGGCAGATATTGGTGCTATTGAAGGACTTTATGAGAGTAGCTACCCCATTGTAGTAGACGATGCCGTTATTATGATCGTTGATGAAAAAATTTGGAACTTTAATGTACATTCAGGCGAGCTTAACTGGTCATACGTCTTGCAATCTGGCTTTTCTCAACATTTAGCTACGGATAGAGGTATTATTTATTTAGTGAATAACCTTACGCATAAACTTATGGCTTTAGAATCGGATACTGGGCGTGTGGTGTATCGGAAGAAATTCAAAGGGATAGTATCTGCGCCTACTGTCTTTAATGGCAAGCTGTATATCGCTACTCAAAAGGGACTGAGTATCCTAGCCGCGGATACGGGGAAGCTACTTAATTCTATTGATTTAGATCTAAATGTGACCTATTTTCCGGTTCTCTCTAACAACATGGTGCTACTCATGAGTATTGATAATGATATTAAGGCCGTTGATGAAGTTTCGGGCACCGTGGCATGGAGTACGCCTTTGAAGGGAATATCCTATAGCCCTATGTCGTATAAACACTATGTTGTTGTCGCAAACGTTAAGGTGAATGGCAATAATTCTGAGCTGCTTGTTTTAGATAGTAAATCAGGTCGACTTCTCTGGCAGTTCGACTATTCTGGACGTTTTTTTAGTTTGGCTCAAATGCCGGCGGTAGGGGACGGAGCCATTGTATTTTCTGCTCAAGTTAAAGCCACTAGTGACGTCGGTGTGGAAGAAGTAAAAGATGTTGTGATGGCTTTAGATGTTTCTAGCGGTGAACCCCTGTGGTCCCAACAGTATATTGCTCCCGACTTAGGGAGTATTCGTCCGTTAATTACGGAGAGCTTAGCTTTTGTGAGCAGTGGTGATAAAGCGGCGTTGTTTTGTATCGACATGGTGACGGGTGAAAAATTACCTGTTCGAGTGCTCGAAGAGTCTGTCTCTACTCAAAATTCTAGACTTGTTTCTTCTCGTCTTTATAAAAAGTATATTATTAAGTTAAGAGAGGAAAGGGATCAGCTCAAGCTCGTAGTAGAGCTATAGGTGTAATGCAATTAGTATTATTGTAATTTATGCATATGTTTAGTATATTTAAATTATTCGAATTAAATTAAATTATGTGTCGAGCTCGATGCAGTGGAGGATTCCATGGCATTTACATACAATCAGGTGACACTAGTAGGTCGTTTGACTAAAGATCCTGAATATAAGGAGATAAGTGACACCTTTAGGTGTTTAAATTTTACTTTGGCGGTAAATCGTCAGCCCAGAAAAGATAAGAATGAATCGGATACAGATTTCATTCCAGTTTGTCTTTATGGTATCGCAGCTCAATTAGGATCCAAGCTCCTTAAAAAGGGTTCCCCATGTTTAGTTTGGGGACGGATGCAGGTAAGAGAGTATAGTAAAAATGATGAACGACGCTGGATGACAGAAGTTGTAGGAGAAAATTTTCAAATTCTTGAACGTTTATTAGGACGTGCTGCTACTGAGGAAGTTGCAGCCGAATAGATGAGGGACCTCTCTTTAGGGAGAGGTCCTAGACCTTTATTTAATTAATTCTTGAACAACATCTGTTAAAGACTGAGGATTTAAAGCTTTTTGATAATTTGTATGTAACTGCCTTCCAATAACAGTGAGTCCAATATAGGCCAATTGAGTGCGTAATTGCATCAGAGCATGTAGTCCTCCGCCTCCACTATGCGTACCTATGATAGCTGTTTTGCCATTAAAACATTCTCGCCAATCATCGGAGCAGACACTAATCCAAGCGATTAGGTTTGTGAGAGTAGGTGCTATACCTCCATTGTATTCTGGGGTGATAAAGGCGAAGTGGGTGACAGGTTTAAGTGCGTGTATAAGCGTGCTTATTACCTCAGGTATACCGTTTTTATGAGCGGGAGGTGTGTAGAGTGGGAGGTTTAGATCTATGATGTTTATGAGGGTCGTATCGCAGCCCAGGCGTTGCGCTTCTTTTTCAATGTTTTGGGCGAGGGTAAGGTTGTGTGTATTGCTAGCTGCAAATAGTGTTAATTGTATCATGTCTTTATGATACAGAAGCCCGCTTATTTTTCCCAGAACTTTACTTTAGATGGGCGTATCTTAGACATTTTTCTCAAGTTTTAGCGGATGAAGCGAAGAGGGTATACCCGATAGTAGTTTAATCTAGACCTATGGATTAGAAGTCTTGAAGGTTTTGGGTTTTTAGCACGATTTTGGTGTTTTTTTTTGTGTTGATTTGTGTGGTTTGTGCTTGATTGGAGATGGCTTTCTTGGGAATGGGTAGAAAAAGGTCGAAAGTTTAAATTGTTTTTATTATTGATATATTTCATTGAAAATAACCGTAAATTTGATTTTTCTCACATAATGTCACGTAGTATGGATGAGAGATTAAATATACGTTTAAGCAAACGACTAAATTTAAAACCTGATGTAGTTGAGGAGATATATTCCGTTATATCAAAAATAGATGCTGTAAAACAAAGTTGGTCTATCACTGGAAAATTGTTACCGCAAACTATTCATAAGCTAACACATAGCGTTATTGTAACGTCTACGGGGGCTTCTAATAGAATCGAAGGTAACAAACTGTCGGATAGTTATAAAGACATGAACATAACGGAATCTCTAATTCTGCAATTACATCGAGATATGTTGAAATACAGTGAAACAGACCAGCGAGATAGAGGACACTATAAGTTTGGTTCAAATCGAGTAGAGGCCAAAGACGTTAATGGGGATCTCGTGGGTGTTATTTTTGATCCTACTCCACCTCATCTTGTTGCTAAAGAAATGCAAGAGTTAGTGGAGTGGCCTGCCCTTTCTCAAGAGACGACATACAAGCATCCGCTTATACTAATGGCGAACTTTATTTGGGAGTATTTGGCGATTCATCTTTTTCAAGATGGGAATGGAAGAACGAGTCGCTTGTTAACGAACTTGATGTTAATGAGAGACGGGTACCTTTTTACCAGTATTGCGTCTCATGAAAAATATATTGAAAACAATAAGCTAGATTACTATGAGTCATTAAATAAGACTCAGCTTAGCTGGAAAACAGAATCTGAAGATGTATCTAAGTGGATTCTGTTTTTCCTTAACACTATTTTAGCTCAGTCTGAGGACGCTTTGGCTATTTTGAAACGGAATAGTGTTGATTATCTTCTTTCAGAAAACCAATTAGCCATACTGGCTTGGATGAGGACTTCTGCAAAAGAAACAGTGACTAGGAAAGATCTTATAGAGGCTTTAAATATTCCTGCACGGACTGTGGAGGCTGCGATTAAGAGGCTTTTTGATATGAAACAAATTGAACGTTTAGTCAGTGGGCGAGCAACACGATATAAATTAGCTCATTTAAGATAAAAGCTCTTTTCGTTTATTGTGCAATATATTGCTTAGAAAAGTTGAACAGTTAGACTGACGTGTATAGAAATAGCCTTACAGTTGTTGGGTCGTTTAAGCAGTTTATGCATTTTTTGCATGAACTCTCCGGGATTTTCGGATAGTTCGGAATTTATTCAGAAACTTGCGGCACAATGATATTTTTTATTTAATACCATTTATATATTGTTTAGACGGGCTTAAAAGTCAAAATACGTATTTATGACTTCTAAGCCCTTTATTTATAAACTAGTGTTTTTTAACTTGAACCATCCAAGCAGTAACACTTCCAGAGGCGCTATAATGATGATCCTTAGTTCCAACAGATATATTTGTATTCCCATAAGGTTCTCGGTTCATTTTATACAACATTCTACCAGAGCCATTCGTATCTGCTCCGATTGATGCAAGCACCCACCCTTCTTCTGTAGACATAGAAGAATTAGCGTACCCTGTAGATACTGTATTACTAGGATAAGATTCATAGGAGATATCTAAAGATCCAAATTTTTCAATGGTCTCTTTAATTCCTATTGCATAGGCACGAATTCTAGCGGTCATGCGCATGCGAGGCGGAAGTTTGAAGAGATTGAGACAGCGAGGACAAAAGGAAAAAAGAAGGGGAAACCTGGTTTGGCAGCCACGGTATTACGAGAGGTGTATCGCCCTTTGTATACGATTGAGAAAAAATGACAGAGCAAGGACTGAGTGCCCCGGAGAAGCAGAGCTATCGTGACCAATATAGTCGCCCGATACTTGAAACGGGGCAGTCGTGGTTGATTGAGCATGAGTCCTTAACCTTACCTCACTCACCGATTGGCAAAGCCATTCGCTATGCCTTACGTCATTGGGCTGGACGTGTTGAGATTGATAATAATGCGACAGAGCGTGATAGCAAGCCTTTCGTTATGGGGTGAAAGAATTTTCGATTTGCTTGCACTCAAGCAGGTGCGGATTCTTTGGTTGTTCATTTTTCTTTGAGTTTGACTGCCAAGCATCATGGTCTGAATCCTTTTGCTTATTACGAAGCCATTTTTAATCGCTCGCCTTTATGTCGCTCGATTGAAGATTATCAGGCTCTCTTGACTTGGAACATTATAGTGTAACTTTAAAGCCATGTAGTTCTTGGAGCGCTTACTTTTTACCTCCAAAACAAAGTTTAATTTCTTCCAAAAAAAGCAAAGTAAAGTGGCGATTAGCCACCAAGGACACAAATAAAAGTTCTTTGACGCGTGAGCTTCAAGAGTGCGTTAGGTGTGGGTAAATTTATGGTTGAAGACTATCTACGGATAGTTGAAATCAAAAATTAACACGCAGTTGCTGTGCTATTGAAGTGAAGTTGGTGCGCCCGGTAGGAGTCGAACCTACGACCTACGGATTAGAAGTCCGTTGCTCTATCCAGCTGAGCTACAGGCGCATATTAAATAAGTTCAGATAGTATAGCAATATATGTTAAAAAACTGTAGAGTTCGCGACTTACTTTATCTTCTCAATAATATGCACATCCCTCTGAGGAAATGGAATTGTAATATTATTTTCTTTTAACTTTTCCCAAATGGTCATCATGACTTCAGATTTAGGCTCGAAGCGTCCAATTGTGATATTGGATATGAAAAAATGAAGCTGGAACTCTACAGCGCTATCGCCAAAGTTGGATAAGAAACATTTAGGGGCTGGGGTTTCTAATGTTTCCGAATACTCTTTTGCCGCGTCTAAGATTAATGCTTGGGCCTTTTTTATGTCGGAGTCATAGGAGACTCCTATAAGGATTTCTATACGCCCGGTCTTATTTGTGTGTGTCCAGTTGATTACTTTGTTTGTTATAAAGTCTTCGTTTGGAACCAGGATTTCTTTTCCGTCAAAGGTCTCTATCAGGATATATCGGCTGCCTAGTTTAACTACAAAACCATATAGATCATCATCCATCTCAATAAGATCGCCGATTTTAATAGATTGTTCGAAGAGCAAAATAAAGCCACTTATTAAATTAGATGTAATCTTTTGTAATCCAAACCCGATCCCAACCCCCAGGGCTCCACCAATAACTGTTAAGGTTGTGAAGTTTATACCGAGTAAATTTAATCCCGTTAAGAAGGCTATGGTGTAGATGCTTATGTCGATGACTTTTGAGATAATTTCTTTGGTATTGGCTTTCATATATCGGATATTTTTAAGGCGATCCTTTGAAAAGGAAGAGAGTAGTAGTGATCCCCATACAAAAAAGAGAATGGTTAGGGTGGATTTGAAGAAGCTGAGTGGAGTAATTGAGAGGGTCCCTATAGTAAAAGAATATTTATCTAGGTAGTCTATAATCGCAGTTAAAATATCTAGCTTATTAAGTATCCAAATAGAGATAAGTAATAGACCCGAGACTATACTTAATAATGTGCTTTTGAATATGCGATTTACATATCTAACTAAGATATAAAATAAAGACACTTCGATACATCCAAAAATTACGGAGGCATCTTTTAACGTTGTTAGAGATAGTGTGGCACATATAAGTGCGAGCGCTAAAAAGATGCAGTAGGACAGAGTTGGTATAATATATCCACGTAACTTAGGTTTGCTTTCTAATAATTTCTGTATTGTCTTGTATTGAGGAAGTGTAAATACTTGTATGAAGGTGGTTAAGCTTATAGCTAAAAGGCTTAGAGTGAGCTGTATTAGGGAAGTCTGTGTAGTAAGTTTTGAAAAAACAAGTACAGCAATATCCATTCAGATTATCGGTCGTCTAAATATTTTGAAAAATCTTCTGGATTAATATTGTCGATGAAGTCTTTGAAATTTTGTGTTTCCTCTTCGTCTTTTTCGGAGTTAACCATTTTAGCTTTAGACATTACATTTTCAGATACGAAGATTGGAGCATTGGTTCGGACTGCTATTGCAATAGCGTCGCTGGGTCTCGCGTCAATATTTTCTACCGTTTTACCGTCTTGGCTTTTTATTTCTACAATGGCGTAGAATGTGTTTTCAACGATTTTACTAATAGTGATTCGGGAGACTTCACCCTTTAGGGTATTGATTATTTTTGTTAAAAGATCATGTGTCATAGGACGTGGTGGTTTGAATTCTTGTAATTCCATGGCTATTGCAGCAGCTTCAAACATACCAATCCAGATAGGAAGAAAGTTTCTTTCTTCACCATCTTTAAGTAGTACAATAGGGGACATATTTTTAGGGTCAAACCCTAATCCACCTAATTTCATTTGAATCATAGAAAGCCCCCTATCTATTTAGTGACGAACTGAACGATCTCGTTAAATGTATCTGGCTTTGTGATAGCTAATTCAGCTAATATTTTTCTGTTTATTTCTACATTTTTCTTTTTGCATTGTCCCATAAACTTAGAGTATGAAACATTTTTCATTTCTAAACTTGCGTTGATTCTTGCGATCCATAGAGCTCTAAAATCACGTTTCTTTAGACGTCTATCTTTATACGCATAAGATAGTGCATGTAAAAGGGCTTGTTTAGCGGGTCTGTATAGTTTGGATAAGGAGCCACGAAAACCTTTAGTGAGCTTTAATACTTTTTTATGTTTTTTACGAGATACATTTCCTCTTTTTACACGTGCCATTTTCTACTCCTTATCTCATGCCAAGCATACGCTTAACTTTTTTCACTTCTGTTTTTGCAAGATCTACAGTTCCACTTTTATTACGTTTCTTTTTAGAAGACTCATGGTTTAGAAGATGTCTTAATCCTGATTTGTGGTGACGAATCTTTCCTGTTCCAGTGATTTTAAATCGTTTTGCTGCTGCGCTTTTTGTTTTTATTTTATTTTTCATTATTTTACCTCTACTTTGCCGATATCGTTGCTATTATTGAACGACCTGACTTGGCTATATCTGCATCTGCCGTTCCATATTCTTTTACATCTTCAATAAACCGTTTAATCAATTTAACCCCTAAGCTATGATGAACAATTTCACGTCCTCTAAAAAATATATTTACTTTTACTTTGTAACGTTTAGATAAGAACTTTATTGTTTTATCAACACGTACCTGATAGTCGTGATTAGAAATCTTAGGACTCATTTTGACTTCTTTTGTTACTTGAGCAGTCCTTCGGGACTGTTTTTCTTTTTTCTTTTGTTGGTACATATATTGACCGTAATCAACTATTTTTCCAACTGGAGGGTTTGCATTTTCTGATATTAGAACTAAATCTAATCCGATGGATGAAGCCATTTCAAGTGCTTCTAAGATAGGTGTTACGCCAACCTGCTCGCCTTCGGCTCCGATTACTCGGACTTCTTTTGCTCTAATTTTTTCGTTTACTTTATACTGTTTGACAATATGCCTCCGACTAGCTTATTACTAGAGATTTAGAGAGGAGAGTATAGCACTCTGCTTTTGACTCTGTCTACACTAGAACTCTGAGTATGAAATCCTCGATTGCCATGGTCTCCGTTTCGTTTGTTTCACGATCACGTACACCAATCGTGTTGTTTTCTATTTCTTGTCGGCCTAAAATAATCAAATAGGGAACTTTTTCTGTGATTCCTTGGCGTACTTTGTATCCGATTTTATCATTTCTGAAGTCTGTTTCAACGCGTACGCCAGCTTCTTTTAGTTTTTTTGTAATAGTAGTTGCGTAGTTTTCCCCACTTTCATGTATAGTGAGTACCTTGGCTTGTATGGGGGCTAGCCAAAGAGGAAACTTTCCAGCGTAATGCTCAATCAAAATACCGAAGAAACGTTCTAAGGAGCCGAGCAAGGCTCTGTGAATCATGATTGGTCGTTGGCGTTCCCCTTGTTTGTTTATGTAGTACATATCAAATCTTTCTGGGAGGTTAAAGTCGAACTGAATGGTTGAACACTGCCATTGCCTACCTATTGAATCTTCTATTTTAATATCAATTTTAGGGCCATAAAATGCACCCCCCCCTTCATCTATTTCGTAGTCTAGGTTCATTTTTTTTGCTGCAGCTTCTAAAGATGATTGAGCTAACTCCCATTTACTATCTTCACCGACGGCCTTTTCTTTTGGTTTTGTAGAAATGTATGTTTTAATGTTTTTAAACCCAAATACTTCTAAAGTGGCAAAACAGAATGTAAGTACTTTTAATATCTCGGCTTCTGTTTGTTCTGGTGTACAGATGATATGGGCATCATCTTGGGTAAATCCACGAACTCTGAAAAGGCCGTGTAGAACTCCGGATCTTTCATATCTATAAACGGTTCCTAGTTCTGCATAGCGTATGGGAAGTTGCTTGTAAGAGCGTTGGCTGGACTTGTAGACCATCGTGTGAAAAGGACAATTCATGGGTTTTATGAAATAGTTTTGATCATCAATCCCCATTGGGCTGTACATGTTTTCATGATAATTTTCTAAATGACCACTTGTTTCCCATAGTTTTGATTTGCCAACGTGTGGGGTGAAGAGTTGATCGTAGCCTTCTTCAGCATGTTTTTCTCGCCACATGTTTTCGATTTCATTACGAATGAAGGCCCCTTTAGGATGCCAAAGAACTAAGCCCCCTCCTATTTCTTCATTAATACTAAATAAATCTAAGTCTCTACCAATGTTTCTATGATCTCGTTTCTTCGCTTCTTCAATACGCTCTAGGTATTCGTTTAGTTCATCTTTACTATAAAAAGCTGTTCCGTAGATACGTTGTAGCATCTTGTTTTTTTCTGATCCTCTCCAGTATGCCCCGGATACTTTTAGGAGTTTTATAGCTTTGATTTGTTTCGTATGTTTTATATGAGGACCTTTACACAAGTCTACAAAGGGACCGTTTTCGTAAAAGGAATATGCGTCTAAATTTAAATCTTCAATAAGTTCTTTTTTGTAGTGTTGATTACTCTTAGCGATCTTTTCAAGGGCGTCTTTTCTGTTTAAATCGTAGTGTGTGAACGCTTGTTTTTCTTTTAAGATGCGTTTCATTTCCTTTTCAATTTTAGGGAGGTCTTCTTCAGTAAGAAAGACGTCTAGGTCAAAATCATAATAAAAGCCATCCTCTATGGCTGGCCCAATACCAAGTTTTGCGGTTGGGTATAGATGAAGGACAGCTTGAGCTAAAACGTGTGATGCGCTGTGGCGAAGAGTGGATAAGGGGAATTCGGGTGTGTCTGTCATAAATAAATCCTTAATTTAACGATAGTGGGATACCAAATATAAAGCCATCCTCCTGGCTTTTTAATGGGTTGTCTAATCTAGAAATAGTATTTTCTTTTAGATGGATATCAGACTGTGGATGCGCGTCTGATTTTAAGGCCTCAAGAAAATCGTTTACGGAGTCCGCTTTGTGTTTTGTATTGGGTAGGTGGCTGAGTTCAGGAAGTTCATTTAATTTTAGTTGTACATCTTTTAAGAAACTTGGGTTAGTTTGTTTTAGGCTATACACTCTGTGTTCTTGATCTTTTCCCTCTAGTGATACGTCTAATATGTCGATATAGTTTTGTTGTTTGAACATATGAGAGAGGTCTTCTTTAGCGTCCCGTTTTACTTGTCGACTAATAGACTCACTTAATTGATGAAGCGCTTCAGCTTTGCTTTTCCCTAAACCATTGCAGTGTGGATATAGGGGGCATTTAGCTTCATATTTTTTTTTTTTATAGGTAACGATTACTTCTAAATTCATGGCTAGTATCCTATCATAGGCCGTTTTTTTTGAGTAGCCTTAGAGGAACTTATTGTACGAGAGACCTATGGAATATGTGCGGTCGATATCTCGGGCGCTAAATAGGTCTATTATTGTTGTTTTAGCAGCTAGTGTATCGGTTAGAAATAATTCAATTCCAGAGTTCCATATATACTCTTCACCATCACTATTTACGTCAGTAATAACTTTGATGTGTTCGTTGAACATGAAGTCTGTACCACCCATTAGAACGGGGAGGATATCATCATCAGAGAAAATAGCTTTAAAGCCAAAATGAATACCGATGTCCTGCCTGATTTTTTTTGAACTCATCATATAAATATTTGAGCTGTCTTTTGACGATAAATTTTGTGCACCAATGGCTAATTGAAGGGGGAAGCGTTCTTCACCAGATGTGAGGTAGTATTTTATGTTTAAAAACATGCCTTCTGTAGGATCGGACCCGCCAACAACACCTAATTCAATGTTTTGGAATGTTCCAATATTTAACTTGTATACCCATGTGTCTTTGTCCGGATTTTCTTCATCTAAAATGTAGTCGTAACCAATGTTGAATTCTTTATATCTTAGGGCTTCAGCTGTTGGGATTGTAACAAGTCCAGTAGGACCACTTATCGAGGATGTAGCCTGCAATGTGCCTGTAGTTAAAAGTATTAGACATATATTAATCCATTTTTTCATGAGTCGCCTCTTTTCTTTTTGAATGTCTTTCTTAGCCAGGCTTCTTTTAAAAGCTCTTTTTTATGTTCCCAAGCAGGAAATCCAGATACAAATGAGCCAGATGAGATGTCTCTTGTAACGCCACTTCTACTTGCAACAATAGTGTTATCTCCGATTTCTACCGTAGCAACACCTGTTTGTCCACCTATCATAACATGATTTCCAATGATCGCTCCACCTGTGGTTCCCACTTGAGCCGTAATAGCTGTACTTTTTCCGATTGTTGAATTGTGGCCCAAATGAACAAGGTTATCAAGCTTTGCCCCATCCTTAATTGTCGTTGTGCCCATGCAGCCACGATCGAGAGAACAGTTAGCTCCAATTTCAACATTGTCCTCGATATTAATATTTCCGATTTGAGGGACCCTTTTCCAGTCCCCATTTTCCATGTAATAGCCAAAGCCACTAGAACCGATTGCAGAGCCGGCTTGTATGATGACGTTTTTGCCTATTTTACTGTTGTCATAGATAGTAACATTAGGGTAGATGATACAGCCTTCGCCTAAGGTACAGTTGGCGCCAATAACGACGTTGGCGTGGATAACGGATTGTGATCCAACTTTAGTCTCTTTACCTATACAGACATGCGGTCCTATCTGTGTGTTTTCTATTTCGGAGGATGGATGAATGGGTGTTTTAGATACTGTGAGAGGTGTGTGGTTTTTAAAGAAGAGTTCTAAAATCTGAGCGAGTGCTTTTCTTGGATCTTTGACGATGATTTGATTTTTAAGATTTAATTTTTTATACGTAACAAAGGCTTTAGCTTTTGAATCTTTAGCTTTGTTTTCATATTTTTTTTCTAAGATAAAGCTTATATCGTCTTGGGTAGCTAAATCGATATCGTTGGCGCGTTCAATGTTTAAATGGGGATCTCCTATGAGTTCCCCATTTAATAGCGTACTTATCTCAGATAGTTTCATTATTCGTCGTTGAGTTTTTGAATGATGAAGTTTGTTAGGTCAAAACCACCATGGAATATGGCTCTTTTATCCATAACTACGTCTATACCATATTCTTTAGCCACATTTTTTGCTGTTTCTTGAATAGTGAATAATAATGTTTGTTGAAAACCACCTTCTAATTTTGCAATATCTTCCTGCATCGGTCTTAGTTCTTCTTCAATACTTGTAATTAATTCTTGAATATCTTCTTCAGATTTTCCTTTTTCTCGTGCTTTTTCTAATTTTTCTTGTTTTTTTTCAAAGGTTTCTTTGTAATCTTCTCTTTTTTGGTTAATGTTTTTTTCGAAATTTTTAACCATTTTTGATTCTATAAATATTTTTTCCATATCAACGATACCAATGCTATCAGCAAAGTTGGTCCCGGTTGAAAGAATGATTGCGCATAAAATTGTGAGTAGTGTTTTTAGTTTCATAGTGAGTCCTTTTGATTGAGTATCATTGTATTATACAAATGATTAAAACGAATGGCCAATGTTGAAATGGATCCGGAAGGTTCCATCATTATCAGCGCCTAAATCTAGTCGGATTGGACCTAGTCCCGGTGCCAAAAATTTAGTTCCGATTCCTTTTCCAATTTGATAATTATTTAAGTTCTTTAATTCTCTATATCCCATATCCGCAAAGCCCGCGTCTGCGAATAAATAAATTGAGAAATCGCCTTTAAATATAAATCTATACTCTGTAGAGTATACCGCTTTTGCGCTTCCAAACGCGAAAGGATAAAAATCATCATAACCTCGGACACTATATGTGCCTCCGACGAAATAGTATTGAGATCTAAACTTGTCTGTATCACTTATCTCAGGACTTCGGATAAAGCCATAATTTGCTTTTAGAGCGATGGCCTGCTTTTTAAAAGTAGGAATAAATTTTCTAAGTGTAAGATCTACTTGAGTGAATTCTAGTGCGCGATGTCTAAACTTAAAGCCTTGTTCTATGTTTAAAGAATGATAGACACCCTCTCTAGGGTTTCCTCTATAATCTTGAGTGTCATAGCTTAATCCTGCCGTGTAACTATAAATATTGTAGCCATCATCCGTGTCAGGAAGCGTGATGCTTTCGTATTTTACTTTATGAGTGGAACGCAGGTTGTAAGTGTGTGGGATACCGATTGAAGTATCGATTCCACGACGTCTTTCATCTCGTGTACTTAAACTGGTGGTTCCGGCTAGAGGGTTAATAGAGTTGAAAGAACCATCGGTTAACCACGTTCTAAAGGTAAAGGACTTTCTCTTGTCCCACATCCAAGGATTGTGATACTTGAATTGGTAGGTGCTACTTCTATCTGAACTACCTGTCCCTAATCCGAAATTTCCTTTTAATAAAATAAGTTGGCTTGTTCCAAAAATATTGTTCCAGAAAAGATCAGAAAACAAACTAAATCCGGATGTCGGGCTGTAGCCTCCACCAAAGCTAAACGAGCCCATGGTTTCTTTTTCGTCTAAGATGAATTCTAAATCATATGCGTTTGGAGATGTGAGGGATGGTTTGATATTGGGCCTTACGTCATTAAAATAACTGAGGTTGTAGATGCGACGTAAATTTTCTTTGAGATCTTTTTCTCTGAGAGCTTGACCGGGTTTGAGTTTTAGTTCGCGGATAATAACGTAGTCCTGTGTTTTTAGATTTCCAGTAATAGTTATGTTTTCGATAATACCCTCTGCGATATAAAAATTTAGATTTCCATTGTTTTTATCGGGACTTAAAATACGAATGATTTTTGTTTGAAAATAACCATTTTTTTTGTACATGGATTCTATACGTTTGATATCTTTTCTTGCTGTATTAATGTTATAGACATCTGTAGTTTTGGATTCTACGACAGCGAGTAATACGTCGTTTGAGTATGTGTTATTACCGATTATGTTAATTTTTTTGATGAGGGTGTTTTCTTTTAAGTTAATTGTAATGACTTCACCTGAGTCAGTCGTTTCATGAGTGTGAGAGACAGACTCAAACCAACCAAGAGAGTCTAAGGTTTTAATGT
>CALLLO010000052.1 GCA_938082985.1 uncultured Candidatus Marinamargulisbacteria bacterium
GTCTTTATTAGAAGTAAACAACCACCCAGTTCTACAAATTAAATGTTTTCTTACCTGATTCTGTACAAGTTGTTCCCCTAAATATTTAGACTGGTGGTAAACAGTAGTGGGTTCAACCTTATCAAACTCGGTATAGGCACCTTTCTTCCAATTGCCATAATTTCCTGTACTAGATATATACACCAATCGACAGTCTTTAATATTACAAAAAGAAGCAATGTTTTCAGTAATAATTACATTATCTCTGTATGCATCATCTGGATTTCTTTCACATAATTCCACATTAGTATTCGCGGCACAATGAAGGATAAGATCCGGTTCTATTTCATTCAATTTAACGTATACCGAATTAATATCATAGAAATCAACATCCCGTCTATTTAAAGCGACAACCGTATGCTCTTTTGAAAAAATTTTATACGCAGTATTACCTAAAACTCCCGTGGTCCCCGTAATAACAATTTTCATAGTGTGCCCCATTCATAAGTGAAACGATCCAATACAACGCTTTCTGCTTCAGCTGGAGTATGTTCTATGTCCGCTATATTAAGAATCATGCTTACAGAAGTGTCGACACCCTTAAACGCGACCCATACCTGAGGGGGTACAGTAAGCCTGGAATAATTATCCTGTGGAGACAAGACTACTTCCTCAAAGACATTACATGTAGAAGAATTAGGCCTATCGTCAAAAATCACAAATTTCACCTCCCCCGTCAAAACTGTAAGATTCAATGTCATGTCAGTATGTTTTTTCCACCCTTTTACATCCCCTGAATAAATATGAGAGATATAGGCTTCTCCAAACCCTAAATAGCCAGAAGAAGAATTTTTCATCACATGAAAAATGTTCCCTCTTGGATTTTCAATTTGTTTTAATGGCGTACATATTAGACCTTCAATCATAATTTATAATTTCCTTTAATTGTCCTACTGGGGAATTCTCTAAATTAAGTACTTTCTTCCTTGAAAATAAAAAGCCCCCAATATAGCCAAAGTCTAACGCCAAAACAGTAAGCACACAAAAAGGTACGACAAAAGGAATTAAAAATAGATTATAATTAAAAACATTTCTTATTCCCATCAAATACGACTTAGATCTTGGTATATATCTTAACGATACCAAGCATAAATGAAAAACAAACAGCGCACTCCAACTAAAGAAAAGTCCTAATAAAATATGTATTACAAATAAGACATTCAGCCATCTTAGTACATTGACAATATTTGCTCGTATGCTTGATTTAAATAAACTTGAAATATCCGCGCCGCTTTTACCTTCAATATATCTATTTTTAAACCAAGAAAACAAAGTTTCTTCAAGTTCATGATACACAATCGCTCTATCTTCATAATACTCTTTATCTGTTGGTTTTTTTTCAAAATAACTAGCAGCTACAGAGGTTTCATCCCCACGCGATTTAATACAAGAAAAAAAGCCACCTGTAACTCTAAATACAGATCTTCTTAAGGCCATATTCGCGCCAATCAATTTTGAACCCCCAGTATCCAGAAAAGCTCTAAAAAAAGCACGATATGCAAAATTAGAAAATCGACATTCTCTATTTAAAAGGGATATTTTACCAGAGACTATAGCTACACTTTTATCTGTAAATCCTATTAAGATATTAGAATACCAGTGACTATCTGCCACAGCATCTGCATCAATAAAAATAACAATCTCACCTTTCGAGTAATGGATACCTGTATTACGAGAAGATGTTAAAGGAAGATGACTCATCCTAAGATATTTTATTTTTAGAGAAGAGTCTTTAATAAACTTTTTTGCAATAGCCCCTGTTTTATCCGTCGATTCATTATCAATAACAAGAACTTCCACGCTGGGGACATCCTTTAACTGGGTATCTAAACTACTTAGACAACTATAGAGTGTATTTTCCTCATTATAAGCACAAACAATAATGGAGACATCAATTTTAGCCATTTTTAGTCCAAACAAGCTCTTTCCGCGTCGCAAACTCTACATAACTAGTAATTTGAGCTTGAGTAAATGCATACATATCAATATCTTCATTATAATACTTGTAGTACCAGTCACTTACATTTTTAACACACTCTGTATATGTCCAATTAGACTCCCATTTCAAATGAAATAAGGCTTTATCACAATTTAATTTCAATAAACCCGCTTCATGAAATGGAATGTTACTCGTAATATCATAAGAATCTTCTGGTTTTTCAAAATTCCAATAACGACTCATTGAATCTAACAAGTCCTTAACCGTTCTATTCTGTTCAGATTTAGGACCAAAGTTAAATTGCTCCCCATTCAATTCTTTTCTTTTAGAAAGTTGATAAGCAAGCATTAAATAGCCACTAAGCGGCTCTAACACATGCTGCCAAGGACGAGTCGCATTAGGACTTCGTATTTCTACTTTCTCATCGTTACTCCAGACACGCATACAATCCGGAACAATACGATCTTTAGCCCAATCCCCTCCACCAATAACGTTTCCCGCTCGTCCCGTAGCAATACGAACAGGAGTAGCTTCCTTATTAAAAAAAGAATAAAAATAAGAATGAAAGATCACTTCCGCGGCGCCTTTTGACCCACTATAAATGTCACGGCCACCCAAATGATCAGTTTCCTTATATCCCCACGGCCACTCAACATTTTCATAGCACTTATCACTTGTGATAAGAACAGCAGCACAGTCATGAGAAATTAATTTTAAAGACTCCAAAACATGTGCAGTTCCCATAACATTGGTTTCTATAGTTTTTAATGGGTCTGAATAGGAGCTAGACACGATAGCTTGAGCTGCCAAATGAAATAAAAAATCAGGCTTATAGTCAACAATCACTCTAGAAAGCTCATCAAAACTTCTAATATCTATAATATTATGATCAATTTTATCTTCGAGCTTCAATTTAGAAAACATAGAGGGA
>CALLLO010000053.1 GCA_938082985.1 uncultured Candidatus Marinamargulisbacteria bacterium
GATACTGGAGCACCGATTAAAGCTCCTGTTTCTGGGATCGCTATGGGACTACTTATGGACGGAGATGACTACACAATCCTATCTGACATCCAAGGTTTAGAAGATCATTATGGAGATATGGATTTTAAAGTTGCAGGAACGACAGAAGGTATAACAGCACTTCAGTTAGACATTAAGGTCTCAGGTTTATCTAAAGAAATTTTAGTAGAAGCCCTTGAGCAAGCCAGAGCAGGTCGTTTCCACATCCTTAATAAAATGAACGAAACAATCACAGAAGCTAGAACTGCAGTATCAGACAATGCACCAAAAATTCACACCTTCTCAATTGATCCAGAAAAAGTCGGACTAGTAATTGGGCCTGGAGGAAAAACAATCCGTAAGATTGAAGAAGATTCTGGTGCAAAAGTTGTCGTGTCCGATGGCAACAACGGTGAAGTTACAATAGCGGCTAAAAACAAAGAAAGCTTAGATCTAGCACTAAATTTCATTAATGGATTAACCAAAGAACCAAAAGCTGGAGAAGTGTATCCGGGACGTGTTGTTAAAATCCTAGCTTTTGGAGCATTCGTAGAGATTCTCCCAGGTAAGGAAGGCCTCATACACATCTCTAAACTCTCAAAAAGACGCCTTAACAGTGTTGATGATGTAATTAGTGTAGGTGACAAATTTGAAGTATCCGTACACGAAGTAGATGCACAAAAGCGCATAAACTTAGTGCCAACCACGTTATTCGAATAAAGTTAGTTTAAATCATTCTCCTCAACTGGTATACTAATACTAATTATTCAGTTGAGGAGATTTCCATATGCACAAACAAATCATTAAAACTGGCCTTCTAGCCGTTACAGTTGTCACATTACTTTCAGGTTGTGGCCAACAAAAACAAGACGGCACTGCTATTGCAAAAGTAAACAGGCAGGTTATTACAGATATCCTAGTCAATGACAGAATCGCGTCTTTTTCAGAAAAAGCACGTCAAAGTTTCAACAGCGAAGCTGGTAAAAAGGCCATTTTAGAGCAACTTATAAACGAAGAGCTTCTTCACCAAGAAGCAAAGAAAAATGGCTATGAGAAAAACGAAGACTATAAAAAACAAGTCACTAAATTTGAAAAACAGCTTAAATCTGCTAAACAACAATCCTTAATCAACCTTATTTTAAAAGAAAATGTAGAATCTAAAATCACAATATCCGAACAAGAAGTAACCGATTATTTCAAAGCAAACCCTAAGCAATTTGCAGAATATGAACAACGCCAAGCTAGCCATATTTTATTAAAAACAAAAGCTGAAGCAGATAAATACCTGCAATTATTACGTCAAAAGAAAGCTAACTTTACCGACCTAGCAAAAGCCCATTCTATCGACCCAACAGCAAAAAATGGTGGCAATCTTGGATGGTTCAAAAAAGGTGACTTAGTGCCAGCTTTTGAAAAAGAAGCTTTCGCACTAAAGTATAAAGGAAGTATTTCTACTGTAGTAAAAACACAATTTGGTTATCACATTATCAAGTTGACCGACAAAAAAACTATAGAAAAAAGAAACCTTAAAAATGTTGAAAAACAAATTCAACAAGCCATATATGGGCAAAAACGAAATAAAATTTTATCAGACTACATTGAAACATTAAAAACAAATCACAAAGTAACAGAGCTGGAAGTGTTAAAACCTGCACCGGAAGACACATCTAAAAAATTAAAATAAGCTACTTCGGACTCTTAAGTGCACACGAAATAGTGCATTTGAGGGTCCCTACTTTCAGCATCCATGAGACAACACATACGAACATACGCCAAAATAAACTTATCGTTAATTGTGTTTCCTCCACAAGAAGACGGCTATCATCCTATCTACTCCATATTTCAAACAATCTCACTTTATGACACGCTCTCCATAAGTACTCAAAAAAATAAAACATGCACAATAAGTAGCAACACACCATCACTCCCAACAGATAGCTCCAACATTCTAAGCAAAACATACCAAATCCTAAAAGATAAACTCCCCTACGGGTTTAAAATCCATATAGACAAACACATCCCCATAGGAGGTGGAATGGGTGGCGGCAGCACAAACGCAGCTGGATTTTTAACCTACCTAAACGATAACTTCCTCAAACTTCCTCTAATAGACTTAATCTCAATCGCAAAATATTTAGGTGCAGATATCCCTTTTTTTCTTGTAGGAGGTACAGCATTAGTCACAGGCATTGGTGAAAAAATTCAACCTATCCCAACTTTAAATAATAAAACATACCTCCTCATTACGCCTCCTATCCATTCCAGTACAGCAGACATCTTCAAGAACTTTGATTCTCGCCCCATTATCCATAAAAAAGTCATAGCCCCTCCTCCAGCCCTTCTAAAAAATCAACTAGGAGAAAACTCACTCAAAGATACCGTCTTTAATCTATACCCAGAATTTAAGGTTTTAGAAAAATGGATCGTCGAACAAGGGCACACCTTATATATGTCAGGCTCAGGAGCAACAACATTCATAGCTTTTGATAATAAAGATGAATGTGACACTTTTTCTAAAAAAGTCCACTATACGTTTCCTAATTACAGCGTCAGTATCGGATGGCCCATACAATGAACCAATACCTTGCAGATATCATAGCTAACCACCACACATTCCTATTAGATGCCTCAGGAGTAATCTATAACGACTATGGCCCATTTAAAGGGACTGCCTCGGCCATTAGACTCATGCAACAGAAAGGCCACGTTTTCGTAGTCACGAACAATTCATTTAACAGTCCACATTCTATTAGCACACGTTTGAGCCTAAGTAATATAAAGATAGACCCAAAAAACATCATATCTTCTGGGCATGGACTTTTTTTTGACAAAAATATTCATAGCTTAATCCAAAAAAAAATAGCCTATGTATACGGAAGCGAAGACTCTCACTATTATGTAAAAAAAGCGAGCGTATCACACATAACAAAACAGATAGATATGGCAGATATCGTTATCATGACGGCGTCCTATAAAGGGGACAACGTCAACGAGCTTAACATCATTAGAGACGCACTTACTAGGCGTCCAAACCTACCCATTATCTGCTGTAACCCTGATAGGATCGTCATGAGTAAAAAAGGCTTAAAACCTGTCATAGGTCATTTTGCAGAACAATTAGAAATACTTAATAAGGCACGTCTACATTGGGTGGGTAAACCACTCAAAAATTTTAACGATATTGTTAAAGGTATACTAGAAAACAAGCATAAAATAACAGTAAATAAAGATGTTTGTTTTTTTGATGATAATATTGAAAATACCCAAAACATGGCACACACAATAGGCACATCCAGCTGCTGGGTTAAAAACACAGGTATCTTTCAAGATTCGGAAACGCGTCCATTAATCAAAAAATATGGCCACCCTGACTATATTATTAAGCAGCTATCTTTTTAAAAAGTTTTCATACTGACTTTAGTGTTTAAATAATGAACACTTTGAGGTATAAATAAGATACGATGAACAAACAAAAAGATATCCTAAACAATTGGCTAACAGAAATAAAAGAAAATCCTCATTTTTCTGAACAATCTATACAACAAAATAAACTGCTAAAGAATTATTCAGAAAGTTTTCTTTCAAACATCTTCCAAACTATGCAAGACAAAGATATATCTGCGATAAACAAAAAAAATTTCGAACCCATTTTAGAGCTCTGGCACCAGCTCATCAAAGAACAACTCGACAAAGGTTTTACGACGAAAGATACGGCTGTACTTATATATGCACTCAAAACCTCTCTAAGTAAACATCTCCCAACTCAAACGTCTCCAGAAAACATAAAGAAGACACAACAATTAGAAGATATTTTAGATCTATTAGGCATGCTCATTTTTGAAATGTATACGGCTGAAAAAGAAAATTTAATTAGTCGCCAAAACGAACACATTCAATATCTACAGTCAGCAACACAAATCGATAACAACTTTATAGGTAACAGCCCTGCCATGAAACACCTATTTAAAGCTATGAGCTTAGTATTAGAAAACGATATTACTGTACTTTTAGAAGGTGAAAGCGGAACAGGAAAAGATCTTATTGCTACAATTATTCACACAAAATCATCCCGTAAACATAAGAATTTTGTAGCCATAAACTGTGCCGCGATACCAAAAGAGCTTATAGAATCCGAACTCTTTGGACACGAAAAAGGCGCCTTTACTGGCGCAGATGAAAGAAAAATTGGTAAATGTGAACTAGCTGATAACGGAACTCTCTTTTTAGATGAAATAGGAGAAATGCCCATCGACTTACAAGTCAAGCTTCTTCGTACACTTCAAAATAAAGAGATAGAGCGGGTGGGAGGAACAGCCCCTATTCCAATAAATACACGTATCATTGCAGCTACTAACCAAAATCTAAAACAACAAGTAGACGAGAAAAAATTTCGCTTAGATCTTTACTACAGATTAAACGTCTATCCCATTCAGGTACCCCCATTACGAGAAAGAAAAGAAGATATACTCCCCTTGTCCATCTTCTTCATCGAACGCTATAACAAACAATTTAATCTAAAAAGTGGCCCTCTAACAAAAGATGCTGAACATTTTCTAAATAACCATGTATGGGAAGGAAATATTAGAGAACTAGAAAACACCATTCAACGTGGCGTAATATTAGCACAATCCACGCCCATAACTGCCAATATATTAGCGCTAAAACCTGGAGAAATAGAAGAGCCCTCTCTACTTCTGGAAAGTCACGCATACCACATAGAAAACAGTAGCCTCAAAGAGGATATCATTCCCCTAGCCGACCTTGAAAAAAAAGCCATCCTTCATGCACTCAGAAAAACATCCGGAAATATTCAAAAAGCATCCAAGGCTTTGAATATATCCAGAACAACCTTTTATAATAAGTTAGAAAAATACAAAATAATTTTATAAATAACTAGAGTCGAAGAAACCTATTCTTTCCATTCATATCTTGTAAGATATCAGCCTTTTCACCAAAAATAGATGCCACAGAACCCCCCTGACTTTCACCAAATTCACAATACACACCTTTAATTCTAGTATCGCTGATCTCTGCGATTCTTTTATAAAAAGATAACCCGTCCCCATAGTCTGTCAATGCCTCGATTGGCTCATATTTAAGTACAGAGGGGTCTAGGCTAGACATCTCTTTTTTTGCAATATAAGGAGGGTTAGACACAATAAAAATAGAGACATTAGACTCACATTCCTTTAAAAAACTAGAAAATCCATCAAAAAAATCACCGTTATAAAAGATAGCATTTTGACAGTCCAATAAAAATTTATTTTTATTAGCAATATCCAAAGCCTCTCTGGAAATATCCCATCCAAAAATTAGAGCATCCGGAAATCGTCTAGCTAGACTTAAAGACACACATCCCGAACCAAACCCACACTCCACAAAAACTAGACTCTCATAGTCAGATTGAGAAAGGTCTTCACTAAGTAATTGAACTAACTCTTCAGTCTCCGGACGAGGAATAAGAACATCTTGAGTCACAATATAATCAGCATCCAAAAAGGCACAGTGCCCTAATACATACGCCAAGGGCCGTCCATCATAAAGTTCATTAATTAAAGATATAAAACGACTACGTCTTTTGTCATTAGGGACTATATCTTGAAGATGAAGCAACATGTCTGTACGTGTCCAGGAATAAACATCCATAAACACAGTCTCAACTTCAAATCGACTTAATACGTCATCTTGTTTTTCTGATAAACGAGACTTAGAATCCGATAACAGATTCTGGACAGAGCTCACTGCTCCTTCATTTTATCGAGACGATCCGCCCCAATAAGAGCATCTACAACTTCTTGCATTTTCCCAGTCAAAATATCGCCTAAGTTATATAATGTAAGATTAATACGATGATCGGTTACTCGTCCCTGAGGGAAGTTATATGTACGTATTTTTTGAGACCTATCACCCGTACCTACTTGAAGTTTGCGATTAGCCGCTTGAGATATCATTCTATCCGCAACCATCTTTTCATATAAGCGTGTTTTCAATAAACGCATCGCCTTTTCTTTATTTTGAAACTGAGATCGTTCATCCTGACAAGCAACAGCGAGTCCAGACTCTAAATGTGTGATACGTACAGCAGAATCAGTCTTGTTAACATGCTGTCCTCCAGAACCACTCGCCCTGTACGTGTCTACACGTATGTCCTTGGGATCTAAAGATATATCCACATCATCATCAGCTTCTGGCATAATAGCTACTGTTGCCGCAGAGGTATGCACACGGCCTTGTGTCTCCGTATTCGGTACCCGTTGAACCCTATGGGTACCACTTTCAAATTTTAAGCGACTGTACACACCATTACCTGTTATCGTAAACGAAATCTCTTTTACTCCACCCAATTCTGTCATGTTTTGAGACATAGTTTCCACTTTCCATCCCAGAGACTCAGAGTAACGAACATACATACGATATAATTCATACGCAAAAAGAGCCGCTTCATCTCCACCCGTACCTGAACGAATCTCAACAAGAGCATTTCTATGATCATCAGGATCAGAGGGAATCATAAAGATTTGGAGATCTTTTTGAATTTCCAAACGTTCTTTCTTTAGGCATTCCCACTCTTCCTTAGCCATCTCACCCAATTCTGGGTCTTTTAACAAATCTTCTGCTTCTTCTATACCAGATATAACTGTCTTATAGCGACAATACAAATCGACGCCATCTTTAAGTTGATGATGTTTTTTTAAAAGTTCTTGATACCGTTTTTGATTTGAAATAATCTCAGGGTCACTAAGTTTTCTCTCAATATCTACAAAGTTAGCTTCAATAGCTTCTAACTTATCTAGCATTTATAAAGGTTTATTTTTTGACTTGTTGATATTTTTTACGGAACTTCTCTACTCGTCCAGCAGCATCTAAAATTCTATCTTCACCAGTAAAGAAGGGGTGACAACTAGCACAAATATCAACACGGATAGAGGCTAAGGTAGAACCAGCTTCATATTCTGCTCCGCAGGCACATGAGGCAATAACTTTATGATATTCAA